>NZ_CFDJES010000016.1:4063-31141 GCF_983723665.1 Cobetia sp.
AGCCCGAGCAGGCGCATGAAGGTACGCAGGCTGTTGCGCTCGGCCGGCACCTCCAGCACGGTACGCGCCATCACCTCCAGCAGGACCTCCAGCGGCACCTGACGCCCGGCGTATTGCTGCTCGATGCTGTCGAGTGCCGCGTGGAAACGCTCACTGAACGGGTCGAGATAGCGCGCGAAGACCGCCTGGATCAGCGATTTCTTGGAGCCGAAGTGGTAGTTCACCGCCGCCAGATTGACCTTGGCCTTGCTGGTGATGTTGCGCAGTGAGGTCTCGGCGAAGCCGCGCTCGGCGAACAGCACCTCGGCAGTATCGAGGATGCGGGTAACGGTATCGGTCTGGGCCATGGGCGGAACCCTTGTCAGGTAGAAAAGAACTGGAGTCGTAGGTCACGGCGCAAGCCCCGCGCGGCGACTCTCTCATGAGGTGGTGCATGTTCACCGCAAGGCACGTTCGATCACGGCACCCGTGAGCACCGCCATCGACGAACATTCGTTTGAAACACTTTGATTCTAGCGCGCCATGCCATGACTGACAATTCTCTCGCGTTTCAAACGCCAGAGGTTTAGCCAAGCCTGATATTCCCTCAACGCTGACCATCCCGATTCAAGGGCTCGTCATGCTCGGTGACTGACCACCCCGCCAGAGCCAGGCCGGGTTCATCTCCAGACATTCATCTCCAGACATTAATCTCCAGGCATTCACTTCCAGACATTCCCATCAAGAAAGAATGCCTCGGATATCGGCACGAAAAGTCGCCAGACAGCGATATCTCGGCGACTACCTGCCCTTTGAGGCCACCACGCAAGCCACGATGCCTTGCATGACCGCCATGACTGGATACAATGACAGTTGTATGGATGCACACCCCGTGCCGTCAGCTCAAGATGCCGCCCAGGCCAAAGGCAATGCCATGACCCAGCCGCTTACTCCGCGCCAGCAGGATGTCTTCGACTTCATCATCAAGACCATCAAGTCCTCTGGCTACCCGCCGACGCGGGCCGAAATCGCCCAGGCGCTGGGCTTCCGCTCACCGAATGCTGCCGAGGAGCATCTGCGTGCCCTCAAGCGCAAGGGCGCCATCGAGATGGTGCCGGGCACCTCTCGCGGCATTCGCGTGCCGTCGCTGGCTGACGTCGACGACAGCGCCAACGATGGCCTGCCGGTGATCGGGGAAGTGGCCGCCGGCAGTCCGATTCTTGCCAGCGAGCATATCGACCGTCACTGCCCGCTGCCGAGCGACTACTTCTCGCCGGCTGCCGACTACCTGTTGCGCGTGCGCGGCGTGTCGATGAAGGACGTGGGAATTCTGGAAGGCGACCTGCTGGCCGTGCACCGCACCAGCAGCGTGCGTGACGGACAGATCGTAGTGGCACGTCTGGGGGATGAGGTCACCGTCAAGCGCTTCCGCCGTGACGGGCACTACGTGTGGCTGGAAGCCGAGAACGAGGACTTCTCGCCGATCAAGGTCGACCTGCGCACGGACAGCCTGGAGATCGAAGGTCTCGGGGTGGGCGTCATCCGCGATGGCGGCCTGCACTGAGGCCTTGACCAGCAGCGCTTTGAGCAACGAGCTATGCCCAGCAGCACCTTTCTCGCAGAGCTCTGAGCAACAGAAAAGCCGCACGCATTGCACAAAAAAACCCGCCTCGAGGCGGGTTTTTTTGTGCGCGAAGCGCGAGCGATGAATCAGTGCACGATGCCTTCTGACTGCTCGTCCTCGTCTTCTTCGCCATCCCAGAGGCGAGTCCGGGTGATGGCGTGGTCGATCATCTCACGCGCGACCTCGAAACGATTGTCACGCAGCAGATCGGCGGCCTCGTCCGAAATGCGAATGCTGAGCAGCGGCTCACCTTCGCTTTCCGCGGCGCGCAGAATCACTTCACCATCTTCCATTTGCACAATTTCAAGTACGGCGGGATCGGACACGTCATTCCTCCTGCACGGCATCTCGCGAGATACCGGCGTCGTTGTAATCGTCAGCGCGACGGCTGGCAAGCCCGGCACCGCGTTGCCATCAGCGACGCAGAAAAAAGTACGACCACAGCCAGAGCCATGGTCGTACCGGAGAATGCAGGGCTTGCCACAATGCGATCAGTCTAGCACCCGTGAAGGCGAAACGTCACCCGATTGCCATGCGCCAGTCATCACCAGCGTGCAGCACCAGATCAACGCCTTGACCTACCACTCGACACTCGACTCGCGCAGCTGCGGCAGCAGCGCCTTGAATGCCGTGATGGCGGCACTGAGACGCTCGGCCAGCGAGGCGCTCGAGGCTGCCGCGATGATCAGACCATCACCACGCGAACGCGATTCCTCGCGGCGAGCGACGCCGCCCTCTTCATGCAGGCGGGTCACATCCGCGACCAGCTCAGACAACCAGCTGTCGGAATGCTCCAGCAGGCTGCGCAGCTGCTCGACCTCGGCGATGGGCGTCGGCGGCGACGCCAGGCGCTCGCGCCAGCTACCCTCTGGCCAGCGCGCCGTCACGGCACACTCTTCCAGCAATGACGCCAGCGCCAGCTCCAGCAGGGCGAGCGCGCCCTCTTCACCGGCCATGCGACGCGCCACGGCATGCTCATCGTCGCCAGAGGCTGCTGACTGGGCCAGCAGCAACTCGGCCTGATACAGCAGCTGATTGGTACGGGCACGCTGGCTCATCAGCTCTTGGCTCCCTTGCGCTTGTCCTCGACGACCCAGCGGCCGTTGTCGTAGGTCGCCTTCCAACCGGTCGCCTTGCCTTCCTCATCGGTCATGACGTACTGAGCCTTGACCTTGCGCGAGAAGCGAATCTGCGCCGGACGTCCGTCCGGGTCCTGATCCGGGGCTTCGAGAATGAAGTGATACTTCTCCGGCAGCTCGTCGGCATGCGCCTTGAGCTCCTTGACCAGCGGCGGACGCGTCTCGCGATTCTTGGGGAACTGACTGGCCGCCAGGAACAGGCCACTGGCGCCATCGCGCAGCACGTAGTGGTCCTCGACCTTGACGCAGGCAAGTTCCGGCATCGGAATCGGGTCCATCTTCGGCGGCGCCACCTCACCGGACTTGAGCAGCTTGCGGGTATTCTTGCAATTCTCGTTGGTGCAGCCGAAGTACTTGCCGAAACGCCCGGTCTTGAGCTGCATGTCGGAACCGCACTTGTCGCACTCGATCACCGGGCCATCGTAGCCCTTGATGCGGAACTGACCTTCCTCGACCTCGTGACCGACACAGTCCGGGCTATTGCCGCAGACGTGCAGCTTGCGCTGCTCATCGATCAGGTAGCTGTCCATCGCGGTGGCGCAGATCGGGCAGCGACGCTTGGCGCGCAGCGCATCCGTCTCGGCATCTTCACCGGCATCGGCCGCCACGGCTTCATCGCCCGGCAGCAGATCGATGGTGGTCTTGCAGCGCTCCTTGGGCGGCAGGTTGTAGCCGGAACAGCCCAGGAAGACCCCGGTCGAGGCGGTACGAATCTGCATCTCACGCCCACAGGTCGGGCAGGCGATGTCCGTCGGCACCGGCTGGTTGGGACGCATGCCCTCTTCGGACTGGGCGTGGTCCAGCTCGGCCTTGAACTCGGCGTAGAAGGTGTCCAGCAGCTCACGCCAGTTGCGCCCGCCGTTGGCCACCTCATCGAGATAGTCTTCCATGCGCGCCGTGAAGCCGAAGTCCATCAGGTCCTTGAAGGACTCGCTGAGGCGATCGGTGACGATGTCGCCCAGTTTCTCGGCATAGAAGCGACGGTTTTCCAGCGCCACGTAGCCACGGTCCTGGATGGTGGAGATGATGGCGGCATAGGTGGACGGACGACCGATACCGCGCTTCTCCAGCTCCTTGACCAGGCTGGCCTCGGTGTAACGCGCCGTGGGCTTGGTGAAGTGCTGCAGCGGCTGCAGCTCGACCAGGTCCAGCTTCTCGCCGATGGCGAGGTCCGGCAGCGACTGGTCCTCTTCCTTCTTGCCCATCGGCTTCATGACACGCGTGTAACCGTCGAACTTGAGCACACGGCCCTTGGCGCGCAGCTCGTAGCCATCCACTTCGATGGTCAGCGTGGAGGACAGGTATTCGGCCGGCAGCATCTGACAGGCCACGAACTGACGCCAGATCAGCTCATACAGGCGCTCGGCGTCACGCTCCATGCCGGCGAGATCAGTCGCACGGCGCGACACTTCGGAAGGACGAATCGCTTCGTGCGCTTCCTGGGCGCCTTCCTTGCTGGAGTAGACGTTGGCCGCTTCCGGCAGGTAGTTGCTGCCGTATTCTTCGCTGATGAAGTCGCGCGCCGTGGCCACCGCGTCCGCCGACAGATTGGTCGAGTCGGTACGCATGTAGGTGATGTAACCCGCCTCGTAGAGACGCTGGGCCATCATCATGGTCTTCTTGACCGAGAAGCCGAGACGACCACTGGCCGCCTGCTGCAGGGTCGAGGTGATGAACGGCGCGTTCGGCTTGGAGCGCGTCGGCTTGTCTTCACGATTGGTGATCGCGAGCTTGGCCGTGCGCAGCGCCGCGATGCGGTCCATCGTCTCCTTCTCGCTGGTCGGACGGAAGGCCTTGCCATCCTGACGCGCCAGCTCGAAACGGATCGCTTCACCACTGGCGGCGGCCAGCTCAGCGTGGACATCCCAGAACTCTTCGGGGATGAAGGCGCGGATCTCGCGCTCACGCTCGACGATCAGACGCACGGCAACCGACTGCACGCGCCCGGCGGACAGGCCACGAGCGACCTTGGCCCACAGCAGCGGCGAGACCATGAAGCCGACGACGCGATCCAGATAACGGCGTGCCTGCTGGGCATGTACGCGGTCCATCTTCAGTTCGCCCGGCTCATCGAAGGCCGCCGTGATCGCCTTCTTGGTGATCTCGTTGAACACCACGCGCTTGTAACGCGAATCGTCGCCACCGATGGTCTCGCGCAGGTGCCAGGCAATCGCCTCACCTTCGCGGTCCAGATCCGTCGCGAGATAGATGGTGTCGGCTTTCTCGGCCAGACGCGTCAGCTCGGAAACGACCTTTTCCTTGCCAGGCAGGATCTCGTAATGCGCCTCCCAACCATTCTCCGGGTCGACCCCCATGCGGCGGATCAACTGGGTCTTGGCCTTCTGCGCCTTGTGAGCCGCCTTGACCTCGGGCGACATCTTGCGAGTCTCCGCCGCCTGACGGGCACGTTCCTTGGGGTCGGTGGCCTGCTTGCCGCTTCCGCTGGTCGGCAGGTCGCGGATGTGCCCGACACTCGACTTCACCACGAAGTCGTTGCCGAGATACTTGTTGATGGTCTTGGCCTTGGCGGGCGACTCGACGATCACCAGTGACTTGCCCATGGTTGCTCGCATCTCCTGGCCGGCGCTGATTGCGCCGGCGAATGACTCGTCGCGCTGGGTTTTGTCCCAGCCGAAAAATGCGCCTACCCTACCCCAGCATTTCAGCGCTGACCAGCAATGTTGAGACTGACGCTTCGTCAGGGCGGCTCGACAGGGCGCCTCTGCGACAGCCTCGAGACATGCCATGCCACCCGCCATGTCAGCATGCGGCTTGCGCCGAATGACATCGACAGCCTTCAGGCATGTGGTCGTGGCAATCCGGCATTCGAGCCGGGTTTGAGCATAGGTCATCAGCGCATGGCAGCGGTCAACGGGCCCGATACACGGGGCCGGTACAGGGTTCTGCGCTGGGCCGATGCGCGGAAATTTCGCTCAGCAGGGTATTGCCACTATATAGGTAGCACTGGAATGGCTGTCAGTGAAAGCCAGCCGGCGGACATTGGCGTGACGGGGCGGTCACCACGACACTGCCGCAGAGAGCATGCGACGCCTGGCCGTCAGGCCTCGAAATGACGGGCCGCGCCCGCATGGCGCAGCGCGGCATACCCTGACGCCCCAGCCCATGTCCGCGTACCCGCGACAACGTATTCGCAACAATCGCTCGGCATACTTCACGTCACCCCTTGCAGTCCCGATCGTGATCACGAGAATGGACAACGACAGCCGACGATACTCGACAGGCTCCCTTTCAGCCTTCAATGTAGTAAAATGACAACAACCTGGTTTGCGTTTTCAGCCAGTCCATCACGCCAGTGTTCAAGGAGTATGCTTTCATGCCGCACGCGTTCAACGGCCCGATCCGCCGCACCAAGATTGTCGCCACTCTCGGCCCTGCCAGTGACAAGCCGGGTGTGCTCGACGCGATGATTCGTGCCGGAGTCGATGTGGTACGCCTCAACTTCTCCCACGGTAGCCCCGAAGACCACCGCATGCGCGCCGAGGCCGTACGTCAGGCTGCCGCCGCACAGGGCCGCAGCGTCGCCGTACTGGGCGACCTGCAGGGCCCGAAGATCCGCATCGCGCGCTTCAAGGATACCGCCGTCAAGCTGAGCGAAGGCCAGCCGTTCATCCTCGATATCGGCCTGGGCCGTGATGAAGGTACCGTCGAGCGTGTCGGCTGTGACTACCAGGAACTGGCCGATGACGTGGTCGCGGGCGACGTGCTGCTGCTCGACGATGGCCGTGTGGTGCTTGAGGTCAATGAGCTCAAGGGCAACGAGATCCACACCACCGTCAAGGTCGGCGGCAAGCTGTCCAACAACAAGGGCATCAACAAGCAAGGCGGCGGCCTGTCTGCCGAAGCCCTGACCGACAAGGACAAGGCTGACCTGAAGACCGCCATCGATATCGGCGTCGACTATCTGGCCGTTTCCTTCCCGCGCAGCGGCGCCGACATGCAGCTGGCCCGTGAACTGCTGGGCGAGGAAGGTCGTGACATCGGCCTGATCGCCAAGGTCGAGCGCGCAGAAGCCGTGGCCGACGACGCCGTGCTGGATGGCATCATCCTCGCCAGTGAAGGCGTGATGGTGGCGCGTGGCGATCTGGGCGTCGAGATTGGCGATGCTCAGCTGATCGGCGTGCAGAAGCGCATGATCCGCCGCGCGCGCAGCCTCAACCGCGTGGTCATCACGGCCACCCAGATGATGGAATCCATGATCAGCGCGCCGCTGCCGACCCGCGCCGAAGTCTTCGACGTCGCCAATGCCGTGCTCGACGGCACCGACGCCGTGATGCTGTCGGCCGAGACCGCCGCCGGCGACTTCCCGGTCGAGACCATCGAGACCATGGATCGCGTCTGCCTGGGCGCCGAACGTGAGCGTGCCGCGCAGGAATCCCAGCACCGCATCCACGAAGGCTTCAGCAAGACCGACGAGACCATCGCGCTGTCCGCGATGTATGCCGCCAACCACCTGACCGGTGTCGTGGCCATCGTGTGCATGACGGAATCCGGCTATACCCCGCTGATCGCCTCGCGCATCCGCTCCGGTCTGCCCATCGTCGGCCTGGCGCAGGACCAGAAGACCCAGCGTCGCATGGCCCTCTACCGCGGCGTGGTGTCACTGCCCTTCGATTCCAGCGAATTGCCGGCGGCGGAAATCAACCGTCGCGCCATCGCGGAGCTGGAAGCCCGTGGCATCGCGACTCGCGGTGACCTGGTGATCCTGACCCGTGGCGACCAGATGAACGCACATGGCGGCACCAACACCATGAAGATCGTCACTGTCGGCAGCACCATCGACTGATCGGCCTCGCTGGCCTCCCGCCCCGGGCCTTTCAGGGAGGGAGGCCAGCGACATTGCCCCATCCTCAGGAGGTCAGGGAATGAGCGAACAACGACCCAAGCGCCAGGCACGGCGCACCCTGCCAGCACGCAAGCGCATTGCGCTGGTGGCGCACGATGGCAAGAAGGATGAAATGCTGGCGTGGGCCAATCGCTGGCGCGATGAGCTGTCCCGCCACCAGCTGCTGGGCACGGGCACCACTGCCCGCCGCATCAGCAAGGAGCTGGGCCTCGAGGTCGAAGGCCTGCTGAGCGGCCCGCTGGGCGGTGATCAGCAGATCGGCGCGCGCATCGCCGAAGGCAATCTGGACCTGCTGGTCTTCCTGTGGGACCCGTTCGCGCCGATGCCGCACGACCCTGACGTCAAGGCGCTGCTGCGCCTGGCGGCATTGTGGAACGTGCCGGTCGCCAGCAATGCGGCCAGCGCGGACTTCCTCTTCCACTCGAAGTTGATCTCCGAGGAAGTCGAAGTGGCCGTGCCGGACGCCAACGACTGGGTCAGCACCCGCGCCTGAATGACGCTGGCTGTCGCCCCATGAAAACGCCGCCTGCTCGCAAGAGAGGCGGCGTTTTCATGGCCAGATGTTGTAATCAAACTACCTTTTGCGCAGACGGGCGGCCTTGCCTGCACGGCCTCTGACGAAATTGCTGCCTTCCTGCCACCTTCCCAGCTCTTCCTCTCTCCACTTTCACGCTATCCCGCTATCCCGCTATCCCGCGACGCTATGCGAGAGACGCAGCTCAATCCATGACAGCAGCTCACGACATCTGCTCAAGAAGTCAGCTCAAGCTGACTGGCGATCACCGCACCACGCGCCGCCATGCAGTAAAGTCCGATGTGATGACTGTCTGCCTGGGGATGCGTCGCCGTATCGGGGAGCCCCAGCTGCTCAACCACTTCGGCCGGCAGGTCGTAGGTGGCACAGCCGGGCTCCAGCACCACGATGTCACGCACCTTGCCCAGCAGGCCGTGATTGCGCGCCGACAGCAACGTCAATACCAGGTCCATCACGCAGATATCGGTGCAGATGCCTACCACGACCAGGCTTTCCAGCCCTTCGTCGCTCACCCACTCCTGCAGCGCATTGACCTGGGTATGGGGATCAATCGCGCCGACATAGCCATTGATGCAGTCCTTGCGCACCAGCGTGGCCTGCGGCTCCTCCTCCAGCCAGGCAAGTTCCGCCACCAGCTCATCCTCGCCGCTGCCCTGCTCACAATGGGCGGGATAAGGCGGCTCCGGCTTGCCCGGCGCATGGGAATCAATGAAGGCCAGCAAGGGGCGTCTGCGCTCACTGAAGGTTCGCGCCAGCGTATCGCTGAGGGCGATCATCCTGCTGACCTGTGCATTGGGCGCCTGAGGTGCCAGCGCACCGCCTGCGACCTGACAGAAGCCGTTGATCTCATCGACGATGATCAGCCCGGCCGTCGGCAGCGAGACCGGCACCACGGCCGGCCGCACCGGCAGGCGGGCATCAAGCTCGCCGGGGGCCTCCCACTCGGCGGGAGCGGCAGGAATGCGTTGCACCACACTGGACGCCGCGACATCGGATGAAGTCGCGGCGTCCTGCGTCTCTGGTGTAGAGGATACGGAGGGAGCGGACGAGCGCTGGTCGGAAGACACCATGCAAAAGGCCTCTGATGACGAATGGCCTTCAGCATAACGGAACTCAGGGCCGAGCGGCGACCCTCACCCGGCGGGCTCGCTGGTACCGGACAGCACGGCGTTGCCCTGCCCTTCATCCACCGTGGCATCACAGGAAAAGCACTGGCCGCGCACCCGCGAGTGATCACGCCTCAGCACCGCGAATTGCGCCACACGGCCGGGGTCATCCTCGATGCGCTGGGCGAGGCACACAAGCCCCGGGCGACGCGCCAGTGATGGCGGCGCGATGGCCAGCGTATCGCTGCGACTCTCTGCCATGTCCAGCGCATCCGCCATGTGCAGACACTCCACCCGCTCGACCTCCGGCAGGTTCTGCTGCAGCCAGGCATCGCACTCTTCGAACAGGGCCTCGCGTGCCACGATACGCCTCACCGCCGACGGCGAAGCCCCGGGCGGCCCGAGCAGACTGAGACTGATGGCACGGAAGACGCGCCGCTCGACGCAGATGCCCGTCCAGAAGGCCAGCGCCTGATGCGTGGTGCGCACCGGACGCTGATGCCCACGCGACCAGGGCACCACGGCGGTATCGATCTCGCCTTCCGCCAGCGCCCTGATGACCTCGTCGATGCCTGCGTAAGCCTTGAGCTGGGCGTCGTTGGCATAGAGCTTGAGCGCGCACTCGCGCGAGTAACCCCCAAGGTGCCCGGGATAGCCCACGCGCAAACCATCGGGAGCCGGGATCACGCCCTGCGGCGAGATATCGCCGTGGACTTCGCTAGCTGTCACCTTCATACCAGCCCCTCATGCCAATGTCTGAACAAACCTCATCCTGACAACAGCATAGCCGCAAACATGGGCGGTGTTAGGCAAAACCCACCTCGGTGACCTCAGGCAAAGCCGCCATTGGCACCGATGACCTGGCCACTCACCCAGCCGGCATCTTCGCTGGCAAGCCAGGCCACCACGGCTGCGACATCCTGCGGGTCCGCAATGCGCCCCAGCGCCGCCATGCCCTTGAGGCGCTCGATGGTCTCTTCACTCTTGCCGTGACGAAACAGGCCGGTGTCCGTCGGGCCCGGCGCCACGGCATTGACCGTGATGCCTCGCTCGCCGACTTCCTTGGCCAGCACCCGCGTCAACTGGTCCACCGCGGCCTTGGAAGCCGCATAGGGCCCGTAGGTCGCGAACATCTGCCGCGTCACCGAGGTGGACATGTTGATCACACGTCCGTCATCGCGCAGATGCCGCGCCGCCTCACGCATCAGATTGAAGGAGCCGGTCAGATTGGCCTGCATCAGGTTGGCGAAGTCGTCATCCGTGAAATCGGCGATGGGCTTGTAGATGCTCATGCCGGCATTGTTGACCAGGATATCCACCCCGCCGTACACGCGCCGGGCTTCGGTGAACAATTGTGCCGCGTCGCTGCTGACACCGACATCGGCCTGAACGGCGATCGCCTTGCCGCCCCGCGACTCGATATCCGTCACGACCTGCAAGGCACCATCACTGTCGCTGCGATAGTTGACGATGACGTGAGCGCCGTCCGCCGCCAGGCGCTGCGCGATCCCGGCGCCGATCCCGCGTGAAGCCCCACTGACTACCGCCACCTTGCCGCTCAACCGCTGTGCATTCTCCGACATAGCTGTCTCCTCTTTCGTCATGGGCGATCGACCTCAAGGGCCATCAATAATGAGCGCCTTGCGAGTGTCAGTCAGACATCATCATTGCAGCAAGCGAATGCCGCTGACACCCCTGCAACGCGGGGTTTCGCATAAACGAAAAACCGCCACCCCGGGCATGCCGGTAGTGGCGGTTCTTTTACAGCGGCGGCCTGCCTCAGACTTCGCCGTTGGCCTGACGCTCGAAGGTATCGGCGCGCAGGATCTCGATCCAGTAGCCATCGGGGTCCTTCACGAAGGCCAGACCCTTCATCTTGCCATCGTCGGGACGCTTGACGAACTCGACGCCCAGCGACTCGAAACGCTCGGCAGCCGCGTAGACATCCGGCACGCTGACCCCGATATGGCCGAAGCCCTGCGGCTGGGCGTTGCCGTCATGGTAGGCGAAGTCCGGGTCATTCTCGGTGCCCCAGTTATGGGTCAGCTCCAGCATCGCCTCACGCCCGAAGGTGTAGGTGGTGCGCTTGAGGTCATCACCGGGCACTTCACTGGCCTGGTCGTCATCCAGATAGGCGAGGAAATAGAGGCTGAACTGCATTTCCGGGAAGTCGAGCTTGCGCACCAGACGCATGCCCAGCACGCGAGTGTAGAAATCCAGGCTGCGCTCGGGGTCCTTGATGCGCAGCATGGTCTGGTTGAAGACGTAGCCACGGGTGGCCGGGTCGATCTGCTCACTCAGGCCGGGAGCCTGCTCGAAATGTGTTGCCATGTTGGTCCTTCCACAGGAAAGGACGGCAGAGCCTCGAAGATGCCCGGCCGCCCCTGGTGATCGTATAGCTGTCAGATGGTGACGGCGGCCAGATTTTGCAACCTCGCCGCCGCTGGCATCACGCGATCTCGATCAGTACTTCCCCCGGCGTGACACGATCGCCACGCGCGACATGAATGGCCTTGACGGTACCGTCGACACGCGCGGCGATCTCGGTCTCCATCTTCATCGCCTCACTGATCAGCACCGACTGGCCCGCGGTGACGCTGTCACCGACCGCGACCAGTACCTCGACGATGTTGCCCGGCATCGCGGTGGTGACATGGCCCGGCGCCGAGGCGCTGGCACGTCCGCCGCTCTGGCCGCCCGCCACGTAATCGTCCTTGGCCTCGAACACCACCTCTTCCGGCATGCCGTCCAGGGTCAGGTAGACGTGACGCTTGCTGCCCTTGGCACCGCCGACGCCGGTGATCTGCACCGCGTAGGACTCGCCGTGCACGTCGATGACGAACTCGGTCGGCACGCCAGAGGTCACCGGGCGCTCCGCCTCGCCCTGGGGGATGATTTCCGGTGTGAGCGTGCCGGCACGACGCTCGTTGAGGAAGTCACGTCCCAGCTCCGGGAACATGGCGAAGGTCAGCACGTCCTCGGGGGATTCGGCCAGCTCGCCCAGCTCCTCGGTGAGGCGCGTCATCTCCGGCGCGAGCAGGTCGGCCGGGCGCCCGACTTCCACCGGCGCGTTGCCGATGGCACGCGAGCGGACCTCTTCGTTGACCGGTGCCGGCGCCTGACCATAGCCGCCCTGCAGATAGCGCTTCACCTCGTTGGTGATGCTCTTGTAGCGCTCGCCGGTCAGCACGTTGAGAACCGCCTGGGTGCCGACGATCTGCGAGGTCGGGGTGACCAGCGGCGGGTAGCCGAGATCGGCACGCACACGCGGAATCTCATCGAACACCTCGCGGATGCGCTCCAGGGCGTTCTGCTCCTTCAGCTGGCTGGCCAGGTTGGACATCATGCCGCCGGGGATCTGACTGATCTGGACCGAGACATCCTCGCGGGTGAATTCGCTCTCGAAGGCTGAGTACTTGCTGCGCACCTCGTGGAAGTAATCGCCGATCTCGCGCAGCGACTCCAGCTCAAGGCCGGTATCCCACTGGGTGCCGCGCAGCGAGGCCACGAAGGATTCGGTGGCCGGATGGCTGGTGCCGCCGGCGAAGGCCGAGATGCAGGTATCGATGTGGCGACAGCCCGCCTCGACGGCCTTGATCTGGCACTGCGGCGCCAGGCCCGCCGTGGCGTGGCTGTGCAGGTGGACCGGCACCTCGACCGCCTCGACCAGCGCGCTGACCAGATCATAGGTGGCGTACGGCGTCAGCAGGCCGGCCATGTCCTTGATGGCGATGGAATCGGCCCCCATCTCGACCAGCTTGCGCGCCTGCTCGACGTACATCTCCAGCGTATGCACCGGGCTCACGGTGTAGCAGATGGTGCCCTGGGCGTGCTTGCCGGCCTTCTTGACCGCGCGCATGGCGGTTTCCATGTTGCGCAGATCATTCAAGGCATCGAAGACACGGAAGATATCGATGCCACCTGCCGCGGCGCGCTCGACGAAGGCCTCCACCACATCATCGGCGTAGTGACGATAGCCGAGCAGGTTCTGGCCGCGCAGCAGCATCTGCAGCGGGGTGTTGGGCATGGCTTCCTTGAGCGCCTTCAGACGCGTCCAGGGGTCTTCCTTCAAAAAACGCACGCAGGCATCGAAGGTCGCGCCGCCCCACACTTCGAGACTGTAGAAACCGGCCTGATCGAGGCGCGCGGCAATCGGCAGCATGTCCTCGGTGCGCATGCGGGTCGCGATCAATGACTGGTGGCCATCGCGCAGCACGACTTCGGTGACCTTGACGCGCTCGGCGTGATCAACGGCGGGGGTGTTGGGGGTTGCAGCTGTCATGTCTGGGGTCCTTCTAATTGTTGGCTACGTGAACCGGGGGAAGCTCAGAGAAGATTCACGACATCAGGGGCATCAGGTGCGCATCAGAGACCGGCGTGGGCCGCGATGGCCGCCGCGATCGCCAGCGCCGTCTGTTCCGGCAGGCGCTTGACCGAGTACTGGGTCAATTCCGGGTGGGCTGCGACGAAGCCGGTATCGAAGTGTGCGTTGCGGAAATCAGGGTGCTTGAGGATTTCCTGATAGTAAGGCGCCGTGGTCTTGACGCCCTGCAGACGCATGTCATTGAGGGCACGTGAACCACGATTGATGACCTCTTCCCAGGTCAGCCCCCACACGATGAGCTTCAGACACATGGAATCGAAATACGGCGGGATGGTGTAGCCGGTATAGATCGCGGTATCGGTACGCACGCCAGGCCCGCCCGGCGCGTAGTAGCGCGTGATGCGTCCGAAGCTTGGCAGGAAGTCGTTCTTGGGGTCCTCGGCGTTGATGCGGAACTGGATCGCATAGCCGTGATGGCGAATGTCTTCCTGACGGAAGGCCAGCTTGTGGCCCCAGGCGATGCGGATCTGCTCGCGCACGATGTCCACGCCGGTGATGGCCTCGCTGATGGTGTGCTCCACCTGCACGCGAGTGTTCATCTCCATGAAGTAGATCTCGTTGCCCTTGACCAGAAACTCCACGGTACCGGCGTTGCGATAGCCGACGGCGCGGGCGGCACGTACCGCCATCTCACCGACGTAGGAGCGCTGCTCCGGTGTCAGCTGTGGACTGGGGGCGATCTCGATCAGCTTCTGGTTGCGACGCTGGATGGAGCAGTCACGCTCGAACAGATGAATCACGTTGTCGTGATTGTCGGCCAGGATCTGCACCTCGATATGCAGCGGGTCGACCACGCAACGCTCGAGGAACACATCGGCACTGCCGAAGGCCTTGGTGGCTTCCGAGATCACGCGCCCCCAGGCCTGCTCGAGCTGATGAGCATCATCACAACGCCGGATACCGCGCCCCCCACCGCCTGAGGTAGCCTTGAGCATGACGGGGTAGCCGACCTGCTCGGCGACACTCAGCGCCTCCTCGACATCGGCCAGATTGCCGGCCGAGCCCGGCGTCACCGGCACGCCGGCCGCCTTCATGGCATCGCGGGCCTGGGTCTTGTCACCCATGCGGGCGATGACACTGCTGGCCGGCCCCACGAAGGCGATACCCGCCGCTTCACAGATGGCCGCGAATTCGGCGTTCTCCGACAGGAATCCGTAGCCCGGATGGATGGCGTCACAGCCGGTCTCGCGCGCGAGATCGACCAGGCGGCGGGCATCCAGATAGCCGGCCAGCGGGTCTTCGCCGATGAAATGCGCTTCATCGGCGCGTTTGACGTGCAAGGAGAAACGATCAGGTTCGGTGTAGACAGCGACTGAGCGGATGTCCATCTCGGCACAGGCGCGTACAATGCGCACTGCGATTTCCCCTCGGTTGGCAATCAGCAACTTGCGAAACATGGTGACTCTCCCGGACGTGACGCGTGATCTTGTTGTGGTGCTCTGGTCGTGCGCTTGTCATTGACCGCCAGACGCGACAACGGCGCTGACAGACACGAGGTAGCATGCGTTCCACGCTACCCAGCGAGAGACCAATAGAAAAGTTGATATTTTTTTGCCAATCTATAAGTAAAACCTTATGACTGGGTGTGTCATGTCGCGTCCAAACTTGTTGAATCGCTTAACTTTCAGACAGTTACAGGTGTTCCAAGCGGTTCATCGCCAACAGTCCTACTCCCGTGCGGCCGAGCAACTTGGCCTGACGCAACCCGCCGTCAGTGCCCAGATTCGTCAATTGGAGCAGGCACTCGAGCAATCGCTGTTCAAATATGCCGGTAAGACGCTGCATATCCTGCCGGCGGCTGATGCCCTGGCGAACTCGGTGCAGTCGATCTTCGGCGAGGTCTCGAGCCTGCAGATGGAGCTGTCGGAGATCGCTGGCACCATCCGCGGCGAGCTCAATCTGGCCGCCGTGTCCACCGCTCAGTACGTGGTGCCGCATATTCTGGCGCGCTTTCGGGCGCGGTATCCGGAAGTGTCGGTGCGCCTGCGCGTCTGCAATCGCGGTCAGGCGCTCGAGCGTCTCGCCGAGCGGCGCGATGACCTGGTGATCATGGGCATGGTGCCGGATGACGCCAATCTGGCCTTCATGCCGATTCTCGACAACGAGCTGATCCCCGTCGTCTGGCCCGGTCATCCGCTGCTGGAGGTCAAGGGCATCACCCTGGAAGACCTCGCGCAGTACTACATGCTGATGCGTGAACCCGGCTCCGGCACACGCACCGCCTTCGAGGAGTTCGCCGCACGCGAGCGCGTCTCGCTGCGTCATACGCTGGAGTTGGGCTCCAATGAGGCCATCAAGCAAGGCGTGATGGCGCACCTGGGCGTGGCGATCCTGCCGCGACTGTCGGTTCAGCTCGAGCTGGCCTCAGGCCTGCTGGCCTCGCCCTCACTGCCGGGCTTCCCGCTCAGACGCAGCTGGTGCACCGTCTACCCCAAGGACCGCTACCCCACGCCGGTCACCGAGCTGTTCCTGCGCTTCGTGCGCGAGCTGCTGCCGGAGCTCAATGCTCACTTCAGCGCGCCGATGGAGCCCATCCCCGGGCACAGCGTGGCCTGCCTGCCGCTGGCGACCGAGCAATGAACATAGCGTCCTGATGGCGCAAGCCACATGAAAAAACCGCCATGGAGACAAGCTCCATGGCGGTTTTTTCGTTCAGGCAACTGACGTCATGTCAGCAGTGCGGCTTACTTCACTTCCACACCGTGCGCCTGCTTGTCGGCGTGGTAGGAAGAGCGCACCAGCGGGCCGGAAGCGACATGCGAGAAGCCCATCTCGCGCGCCTTCTGACCGAGCCAATCGAAGGTGTCCGGGTGCACCCAGCGGTCGATGGGCAGGTGGTTGCGCGACGGCTGCATGTACTGCCCCAGGGTCAGCATGTCGACACCGTGGTTGCGCAGGTCCTGCATGACTTCGAGCACCTGCTCGTCAGTCTCGCCGACACCCAGCATCAGGCCGGACTTGGTCTTCACTTCCGGACGACGCTCCTTGTAGCCCTTGAGCAGATCAAGTGACCACTGGTAGTCGGCGCCCGGACGCACGCGACGATAAAGGCTCGGCACGGTTTCCAGGTTGTGGTTGAAGACGTCCGGCGGCGTCTGCTCGAGCACGTCCAGCGCGACCTGCATGCGGCCACGGAAGTCCGGTACCAGCACTTCGATCTCGGTGCCATCGCACTTCTCGCGAATCTCGCGGATGCACTCGGCAATGTGGTTGGAGCCACCGTCGCGCAGGTCATCACGGTCGACGGAGGTCACGACGACGTAATTCAGGCGCATCTCGGCGATGGCCTCGGCCAGCTCGCGCGGCTCGTCAGCGTTCAGCGCGTTGGGGCGACCGTGCGCCACATCGCAGAACGGGCAACGACGGGTGCAGATGTCACCCATGATCATGAAGGTCGCGGTGCCGCCGCTGAAGCACTCGCCCAGGTTCGGGCAGGAGGCTTCTTCACAGACCGTGTGCAGGCCGTGCTTGCGCAGCGTCTGCTTGATGCGCGTGACTTCCGGCGAGGCCGGCATGCGCACACGCAGCCAGTCCGGCTTCTTGGGCAAGGTCTCGGTGGGAATCACCTTGACCGGAATGCGGGCAACCTTCTCGGCGCCGCGCAGCTTCACGCCACGCTCCTTGCGGGCAGGAGCAGCGGAGGGAGCGGGCTTCGTGGTAGCGATGGTCTCGGTCATCAGTTCTGTCCTGCTGTTCGAGAAATGTCAGCCAGTGCCGCGGGCAGGCCGCTCACCGGAGTCAGGGTCACATCGCCCAGGCTTGCGCCCAGACAACGCACCAGGCGGTCACGCTCGCTGGCAAGATCCACCGGTGCGCGAACGAGATCGCGCAGCTGGGTCATCGCCATGCCGGCATAGCCGCAGGGATTGATGCGCCCGAAGGGCGCGAGGTCCATGTCCAGATTGATCGCCACGCCATGGAAACTGCAACCACGCCGGATGCGCAGCCCCAGCGAGGCGATCTTGGCCTCTTCCATCGAACGACGCGGGTCATCGCCACGCTGCGCCGACTTCTTCACATAGACGCCAGGCGCGTCCGGACGCGGATAGGCCTCGATGCCATGCTCAGCCATCGCCGCCACCACCGTCTCTTCCAGCGCCGTCACCAGCTGGCGAACGCCGATGCCGCCCCGCTTGACGTTGAGCAGCGGGTAGAGCACCAGCTGGCCGGGCCCATGATAGGTCACCTGGCCGCCACGGTCGGTCTGCACCACCGGAATGTCGCCCGGCATCAACAGATGCTCCGGCTTGCCCGCCTGGCCCTGGGTAAAGACCGGCGGGTGCTCCACCACCCACAGCTCGTCCGGCGCATCGGCCGCACGCGTATCGGTGAAGTGGCGCATGGCCGACCACACCTCATCATAGGCCTTGAGGCCGAGGTGGTAGACGTGAATCGTGTTCATGCATGCGCTCCTGTCATCAAGGCGCAAGACAAGGAAATCCAGCGTTTCATGCCTGGATCACAGCACCATGTGGATGCGACCGGTGGCCTTGAGGTCACGGTGCAGCGCATCCAGCTGATCGGTACCGGTGGCACGGATCACCACACGGATGCTGCGGTAGTTGCCGTTCTTGCTGTCCTGCCAGGTGATGGCCGTCGCATCGAAGCCCGGCGCATGCACTTCCAGGATATTGCAGACCACTTCGACGAGATCTTCTGCGGCGGTGCCGACGATCTTGAGGGAGAAATCACACGGGAATTCAATCTTCGGGGGCGTCTGCCCACCAGCTGCTGGCGTCTTGGCCATGGGGATAGCCCTTCAGGTAACTCTATTTCCGACCATTCTACTCAACAAAGGGCGATCCGTCAGCCGGATCGCCCTTTGTTGAGTACACGACCGCGATATTCAGGGGCGCGCGCCTGGCACCGCCAGCACGCGCGCCCCACTGCCATCACTGAATCATGTCATCGGCCGCGTCACTTCGCACAGCCAGGCGACTGACTCAGTTGAACAGGCCGTGGAAGAACAGCATCAGGGCATCCCACAGACGCTTGAACAGGCCGCCCTGCTCCACCGGCTCCAGTGCGACCAGAGGTTCTTCGGCCAGCACCTTGTCGTCCAGCTTGATCTGCAGGGTACCGTACTGCTCGCCGGCCTGAACCGGGGCCTTGATGGTGTCCTTGAGATCAAGACGCGCGGTCAGCTTGTCAGCCTGACCACTCGGCACGGTCAGGAAGACGTCCTGGGCCATGCCCAGACGCACCTGGTCCTTCTCGCCACCCCAGACACGCGCCTGGTTGAGCACTGCGCCCTTGTCATAGAGCTTCTTGCTCTCGAAGTAGCGGAAGCCGTAGGTCAACAGCTTCTGGGATTCCTGCGCACGCGCCTCTTCGGACTTGGTGCCCATCACGACACTGATCAGGCGGGTATCTTCCTTCTTGGCGGATGCCACCAGGCAGTAGCCGGCTTCTTCGGTGTGGCCGGTCTTCAGGCCATCGACATCCTTGTCACGCCACAGCAGCTTGTTGCGGTTCGGCTGCTTGATGCCATTCCAGGTGAAGTACTTCTGGGAATAGATCTCGTAGTGATCCGGGTAGTCCTTGATGATGCGACGCGCCAGAATCGCCAGGTCGTGGGCCGTGGAGTAATGCTCCGCGTGCGGCAGGCCAGTGGCGTTCATGTAGTGGGTGTTCTTCATGCCCAGACGCTTGGCGTGCTGGTTCATCAGGTCGGCGAACGAACCTTCGCTGCCGCCGATACGCTCGGCCAGCGCGACGCTGGCGTCGTTGCCGGACTGGATGATGACACCGTGCAGCAGGTCATCGACGGTGACGCTGGTGCCTTCGCGGATGAACATGCGCGAGCCACCCGTCTTCCAGGCATTGACGCTGATGCGGACCTTCTCGTCCGGGCTCAGCTTGCCGTCGTCCATCTCGCTCTCGACCAGGTAGGCCGTCATCATCTTGGTCAGGCTGGCCGGCGGCAGGCGCTTGTCGGCATTGTGCTCGACCAGGATGCGCCCGGAATTGGCGTCCATCAGGATCCAGGAAGATGCCGCCAGCTGCGGCGCCGCCGGAATCAGGGTATCCGTCTCGATGGCATGGGCCGGGGTGGCGGCAACGCCTGCGAACAGCGCAATGCCGCTGGCCGCCATCAGCGCGGAGAATCGACGCCGAAGAGGAAGAAGTCGGGCTTTCAGGGACATGTTGGAATCTCTTTGACACTCATGCATAAGCCGAGGCTTGCGCCTCGGCCAGGTTGCGCCTCTTCACGAAGCGCATGATGGATGAAAACGGGCCTGCGGCCCTTATCGCTCTGCCGTGACGCTGAAGGCCCCGGCATAGCCAGCATCGGCCAGCGCCGACTTGAGCGATTCAATACGGACATTGTCTTCCAGCGGGCCGACCTGAACCTTGTAGAGGTCGCCGCTGCCCAGCACGCGAGTCGGTCGTCCCAGACGGGAGCTGACACTGGCACGAATGCTGTCGGCCTTGCTCAGATCACTGACCGCCGCGACCTGCAGGAAGGCAGCTTCCCCGTTCGCCACGGAGGACGTGCTGCTCGGCGCAGCAGAGGCTACCACGGGCTTGGCGGCAACGCTCGCGCCGGAAGCGCTCGAGGCCACGGAACCACCGGTTGCCTCCATCGCGTCAAGCCCGGCAATGCCCTGCTCGCGGCGTACCGCCTGGCTGCGCGCCAGCAGACGCTCGGACTCTGCCGTGCCCTGGGTCGGGCTCGGGCCCGGCTTCCAGGTCGTGGCGTCGAGAGTCTCGACACGCACATGCCCGGTGCCATGGCCCAGCATGTCCAGTCGCCACGCCGCGCTGTAGGACAGGTCGATCAGGCGGTCTTCATGGAAGGGGCCGCGGTCGTTGACCTTGACGATGACCTGCTTGCCGTTGTCCAGATTGGTGACACGCGCATAGGTCGGCAATGGCAGCGACTTGTGGGCCGCCGTCATGGTGTACATGTCATAGATCTCGCCACTGGCGGTGGCGTAGCCATGAAACTTCTTGCCGTACCAGGATGCCGTGCCCTCGGCCACGTAACCGCGCGGATCATCCATCACGTGATAGGTCTTGCCCCATACCTCGTACTCGCTGCGATTGCCGCTGCGGGTATAGGGTTCGACACGTGGCACCTCATCGGGCACCGCCGAGACATCCGGCGCATCATCGGGATAGGCATCGCTGTCCATCTCGTAGCGGCTGTTCTTGCCCGCCTTCTTGCCGGTGCTCGCCGAGGCACCATCACTGACCTGGGTGCCACCCCCACTGCTGGCACAGCCGGCCAGCAGGGCAAGCGCGAGGGTCAGCGGTAGCGCACGTGACCAGCTCATCCCGCACCTCCGTCCTCGAGACGACGCTTGATCGCCCGGGAGAGCTCATCCACGGCCATCGCATACATGTGGCTGTGGTTGTAGCGCGTGATGACGTAGAAGTTGTCGTAGCCGACGGCGTAGCGGTAGCCCTGCTTCAGGTCCAGCGCCAACGGAATCACCTGGGTATTGCCGGCCACGTCGTCTGCCACCTGGACACCGGCCGCCTCGAGCGCGGAAACGCTCATGTACGGCTTTTTCGTCTTGTTGAAGGTGACGGAGGACGGCGGCGTCCCGGGGCCATCCGCGGCGCTGACCACCGGCGCACCGGCCTTCCAGCCATGACGCGCGAAGTAGTTGCCGACGCTGCCGATGGCATCGACCGGGTTGTGCCACAGATCACGCACGCCATCGCCATCGAAATCGACCGCATAGGCCTGATAGCTGGTCGGGATGAACTGCGGATAGCCCATCGCGCCGGCGTAGGAGCCCTTGATGGAGAGCGGGTCAATACCCTGCTCAATCGTCAGCTGCAGGAAGGCCGCCAGCTCGCCACGGAAGAACTTGCCGCGACGCGGGTGATCGAAGGCCAGCGTGGACAGTGAATCGATCACGCGGTGAGTGCCGGTGTGCTTGCCGAAGAAGGTCTCGACACCGATGATGGCGGCGATGACTTCCGGCGGCACGCCATACTCGGCCTGGGCGCGATCGAAGGTCTCACGATGCTCGGCGATGAACTTCACACCGGCTTCGATGCGTGATTGCTTCATGAAGATGGCGCGGTACTGGTCCCAGCGCAGATGACCTTCCGCCGGACGCGACATGGCATCCAGCACTTTCTGGCTGTAATCGGCCTGATTCATCAGCTCGGTCACGCGATCGCGATCCAGCCCCTTGGCCACCAGCTCGTCGACCAGCTTGGCCGTTTCCGGGTGAGTCGCCGGGGCGAAGCCATCAGGCGCCGCCTTGGCCACGCCTGACATTCCCAGCAGCGGTGCCACCATCACCAGGGCTGCGCCCCAGTGCTTCAGACGTCGCCCACGCGCATTGATCACCGTCATCGACTCTCTCCTTGCCTGTCTGCGAGCTTGGGCTCGCGAATGTCCTTGCCACTCGGCAACTGGCCGCCACGTCATCGCGACAATAGGCGCCGGTGGGTATGAATGCTCATGAGAATACCGAAGCCTGCCAGCAAGGTCACGCTGGAGGTCCCACCATAACTGACCAGCGGCAACGGGACGCCAACGACCGGCAAGATACCCGATACCATGCCGATGTTGACGAAGACGTAGACGAAGAACGTCAGGATGATCGCGCCCCCCGTCAGCCGTGCAAAACTGTCCTGGCCATTGTTGGACATCACCAGCCCGCGCAGCACGATCAGCACGTAGAGCCCCAGGAAGAAGCTCATGCCGATCAGGCCAAATTCCTCCCCGATGACCGCGACGATGAAGTCGGTATGGCGCTCCGGCAGAAACTCGAGCTGGGACTGGGTCCCCAGGGTATAGCCCTTGCCGAAGATGCCGCCCGAGCCGATGGCCGTCTTGGACTGGATGATGTTCCAGCCCGCGCCGAGCGGGTCAGACTCCGGATTGAGGAATGTCAGCACACGGCGGCGTTGATAGTCGTGCATCACCATCCACAGAAGCGGCAATGCCGAGGCGATCAAGGCGCCGAAGAAGGCGATCAGCTTCCAGGAAAGCCCCGCCAGCAGGATCACGAACACGCCCGCCGCGGCGACCAGCAACGAGGTGCCGAGGTCCGGCTGGCGCGCGATCAGCAGCACCGGCGCGACGATGATCACGGCGCAGATGGCCAGATCTCGCCAGCGAGGGGGCAGCGGGCGCTGACCAAGCCAGCAGGCGACCATCATCGGCATCGCCAACTTCATCAGCTCAGAGGGCTGGAAGCGCACCACCCCGGGGATGACCAGCCAGCGCTGGGCGCCCATGCCGACATCCCCGAGCACCTCCACCGCCACCAGCATCAGGAAGCCGGCGCCATAGGCGACCGGCGCCCAGCGGTAAAGGGTCGCGGGTGACAGCTGGGCGAGCCCGATCATGATCACCAGTGCCAGCGCCTGACGTGAGGCCTGGCGCAGCGTGAAGTCGATATCCTGGCCGCTGGCGCTGTAGAGCACGATCAGCCCGCAGCCGAGCACGGCCAGCAGCAACAGCAACAGCCAGGGATCGAGGTGGATACGCTCCCACAGGCTGGTGCGGCGGCGATGACTGAGGTCCCCGCCTACACCACGCATCGAGCGCTGATAATCAGTCGGCATCGTTCTCTCCTTGCTCACCCTCGCCCACCGGTGCCTCCGGGGGTGCCAGAGCGGCAGCCAGCGTGAGCGCCGCCTCACGCGCCTCGGGGTCAATGCGCGGCAACAGCCAGTAATCGGTGACAGCGCGCGCCATCGGGCCCGCCACGGAGCTGCCGCCCTGGCCATTCTCGATCACCACGGAAACGGCAATCTCCGGGTGCTCGACCGGCGCAAAGGCGGCGAACAGGGCGTGGTCACGCAGACGCTCCGCGAGCTCCTTGCCGTTGTATTTCTGGTCCTGCCCGAGGGTGAAGACCTGGGCGGTACCGGACTTGCCGGCCATGCGGTACTTGAGGCCGGGCCCGACATACTTGCGCGCCGTGCCTTCTCGCCCGCTGACCACATCCTCGAGCGCGGCGATGACATCGTCCCACCACGCCGGATTGTCCAGCACCACATCCGGCTTTTCCTCGCTTCTGGGCAACAATACCGTCTCGTCACCGATGCGCTTGGCCAGGTGAGGCGTCACGTGCCTGCCGCGATTGGCCAGCACGGCCTCCGCCGAGGCGAGCTGCAACGGCGTGGCAAGCCAGTAGCCCTGACCGATACCGATGGAGATGGTCTCGCCGGGGTACCAGGGCTTGTCGTAGCGATTGCGCTTCCATTCCTTGGACGGCATCAGGCCGGGCAGCGCGCCCTGCACGTCCAGCGCCGTCTGCTCACCGAAGCCGAACTTGTGCATGTACTCGCTGATGCGGTCGATCCCCAGGCGGTAGGCGACGTTGTAGAAGAAGGTGTCATTGGACACCGCGATGCCGCGCCGCATGTTGACGCGCCCATGCCCCCAGCGCAGCCAGTTGCGATACTTGTGGCTGTCATTGGGCAGCTGGAAATAGCCGGGATCGTAGAAGGTGGTGCTGGTGGTGATGGCACCGTTCTCCAGCCCCGCCAGCGACATGAAGGGCTTCACGGTCGAGGCCGGCGGGTACTGGCCGCGAATGGCACGATTGAACAGCGGCAGGTCGATATCATTCTGCAGCGCGCGATAGCTCTTGACGCTGATGCCGGTGACGAACTCATTGGAGTTGAAGCCCGGCACGGAGGCCATCGCCAGGATGTCGCCCGTCTCGGGCTCGATGGCCACGATGGCACCACGTCGCCCCTTGAGCAGCCGATAGGCGAGATCCTGCAGGCCGCGGTCGATGGTCAGCGTCAGGTCCTTGCCCGGCACCGGATCGATCCGCGACAGCTCACGCAGCACGCGGCCCCGCGCATTGGTTTCCACCTTGCGCAGGCCCGCCTGACCGTGCAGCTCCTCTTCATAGAAGCGCTCGATACCGGTCTTGCCGATGAAGTGGGTGCCCGAATAGTTGCCCTTGTCGAGGGTCTTGAGCTCGGCCTGATTGATGCGCCCCACATACCCCAGGGTATGCGACAGCGGCTTGGCGTCCGGGTAGTAGCGCAGCAGCTGCGCCTCGACCTCGACGCCGGGCAGGCGATAGCGATTGACGGCCAGACGCGCGATCTGCTCCTGACTCAATTCACTCATCAACAGGGCGGGCTGGTAGGGGCGTTGACGCTGACGCGAGCGTTCCTTGAAGTCTTCGACTTCATCGGGCGGCAGATCGAGAATCTCGACCAGGCGCTCAAGCGTCGTCTCGAGATCACCGGCGCGTTCGCGCACGATGGTGAGATTGTAGTTGGGGCGGTTTTCGGCGAGCAGCTGACCATTGCGGTCATAGATCAAGCCGCGCGTGGGCGGCAAGGGCTCGACACGCACCCGGTTCTTGTCCGAGCGCGTCGTATAGATGTCGTGTTCCACGACCTGCAGGAAGAGCAGCCGCGCCAGCAGACACCCGGCCAGCACCAGCACAAGGCCGGCAGCCACGATGCTGCGAAGGCGAAAGATCCGCACTTCCTGTTGAGGATTCTTTATCGTCGCCCGGCGTTGGCGCATGGCGGGTCTCGCAACCAGTGTCGTGTCGCAAGCGGCAGGCGCTTACCGGTGATAGGGGTGCCCGACCAGCAATGTCCAGGCGCGGTAAAGCTGTTCCGCCAGCACGATGCGCACCAGGGGGTGCGGCAGCGTCAGTGCCGAGAGCGACCAGCGCTGATCGGCACGTGCCAGCAGGCGTGGGTCGAGCCCATCCGGACCACCGATGAGGATGGCCACGTCTCGCCCTCCCAGCCGCCAATCATCGGCATGCTGGGCAAGCTGCTCGGTACTCCAGGCCTTACCTAGGACATCAAGGGCGACAACATGTTCATTTCCCTTGAGTTTTTCAAGCATCCGATCGCCTTCACTGGCCATGGCACGGGCGATGTCCGCATTCTTGCCGCGATTGCCGGGCGCCAGCTCGATGAACTCAAGCGAAAAATCCCGCGGCATGCGCTTGAGATATTCCCGGCTACCCTTCTCCACCCAGTCCGGCATCTTCTGCCCGACCGCCAAAACTCGGATCTTCATGTCCTGTCCCGTGCTGTGTCAGAACGACGGGCGAGCCCGCAGTCCTTCCATCGGATACTCCCTGCCCGCGACATCGCGACCGGCAAGGACGTAACGCGCGGTTGGCATGCCCCGACGAGCAACCCGTCGGGTCAGGCTGGCAGGATCAGTGGCTCTGCTCGTACTCTTCACGCGTTTCGCGGGGCAGATCGCTCCACAGGCGCTCGAGGTCGTACAGGGCACGGGTTTCGGCCAGCATGACGTGGACGACGACATCGCCCAGATCCAGCAGCACCCAGTCGGAGCCGTTGTCGCCTTCACAGCCCAGCGGCTTGACGCCGGCTTCTTTCACGGTGACCTGCACGTTGTTGGCCAGCGCGGAGATATGGCGGCTGGACGTACCGGTCGCGATCACCATCACATCGGTGACGCTGGTCAGCTTGGAGACATTGATCTCGCTGATTTCCTGGGCCTTGAGTTCTTCAAGGGCGTCGACAACCAGGTTTTTAAGAGCTTCGGTCTGCATGATTCCTCGGGAGTTTGTTCGGCAGGGGGCGCATTCTACCCGTTGGCGATGCGCGCGCCTATGGGCATCGTCATTTACTCGCCAAAGGGGCGCCACGCACGGCGATGCGGGATCGCGGCAGCGACGCCCCTCTCATGATGCCACGCTCGCACGCGACAAGACGTTCAGAGCCACAACGCTCAGCTCGATGACGGACAATAGAGGCCATGCGCCTCGATATGACGGATCACCGCTTCCGGCAGCAGATAGCGCACGCTGTCACCCAGCGCGAGACGCTCGCGCACGAAGGTGGCACTGATGGCCATGCGCGTCGGCAGCGACAGGCGCAACAGGTGGCCACCCGGGCGCGCCATCAAGGCCGCCACCGAGTCGACCTCGCGCCCCTGGATCAACGCTTCGAGCGCCCGGGGCAGCGGTGCATCATGGTCCGGCCGCTCGATCACCACCACATGGGCATCATCGAACAGACGATCGGCGGCATGCCACTCCCCGAGCTTGAGGAAGGCGTCATGGCCGATGGCCATCACCAGCCGCGCCTGCGGGCCATATTCGGCACGCAGACTGGCCAGGGTGTCGGCACTGTAGGAAGGCCCATCGCGCAGCAGCTCACGCCCATCGGCCTTGAGGCCCGGCTCTGCCTCTATCGCGGCTTCCAGCATCGCCAGACGCTGGTCACTGCTGACGCCGGGCGCGGCGCGATGCGGCGGCTGATGCGAAGGCACCAGCAGCACATGGTCCAGCCCCAGCGCTTCGCGCAGCTCGATGGCACTGCGCAGATGGCCGTGATGGATGGGATCGAAGGTACCACCGAGCATGGCGACACGCGGCACCGGGCCGAGGCAGCCCTCGAAGCCCGGCTCCGCTGCCGTGTCAGTCCTTGAGCGCGAGTCATGTGCCGACTCGGTGCCGTGATGCACGGCCTCACGCTCCTGCGCGAGACCATCGGCATTCAAGGG
>NZ_CFDJES010000016.1:31241-32599 GCF_983723665.1 Cobetia sp.
GGCGGGTGAGACCTGGTCCTTCACTGGCGAATCTGCCCATCACCGAACACGATGTACTTGCGGGTCGTCAGGCCCTCAAGCCCGACCGGGCCACGCGCATGCAGCTTGTCGGTGGAGATGCCGATCTCGGCGCCCAGGCCATATTCGAAGCCATCGGCGAAGCGGGTGGAGGCGTTGACCATCACCGAGCTGGAATCGACTTCCGCCATGAAGCGGCGCGCCAGCGCATAGTTCTCGGTGATGATGGCCTCGGTGTGCCCGGAGCTGTGCCGCTCGATATGCGCCATCGCCTCATCGACGCCATCCACGACGCGAATCGCCAGAATCGGCGCCAGGTATTCGGTGTCCCAGTCTTCCGCACTGGCGGCCACGGCCTGCGGCAGCACTTTACAGGTGCGCTCGCAACCGCGAATCTCGACTTCATGTGCCGCCAGACGCTCGGCGATACGCGGCAGGACCTCGGCGGCAACCGGCGCATCGACCAGCAGGGTCTCCATGGTGTTGCAGGTGCCGTAGCGGTGGGTCTTGGCGTTCTCGGCGATCCGGACCGCCATCGCCAGGTCAGCCGTGGCATCGATATAGACGTGGCAGATGCCATCGAGGTGCTTGATGACCGGCACGCGCGCATCACGCGAGATACGCGAGATGAGGCTCTTGCCACCGCGCGGAATGATGACGTCGACGAACTCGGGCATCGCGATCAGCTCACCGACCGCGGCGCGGTCCGTGGTGGCGACGACCTGCACTGCCGTGGCCGGCAGCTCGGAGAGCACCAACGCCTCGCTGATGATCTCGCTCAGCGCACGGTTGCTGGACGCGGCCTCGGAGCCACCGCGCAGGATGCAGGCATTGCCGGACTTCAGACACAGGCTGGCCGCCTCGATGGTCACGTTGGGGCGTGACTCGAAGATGATGCCGATCACGCCCAGCGGCACGCGCATGTGGCCGACCTGAATGCCGCTCGGACGCGAGCGCAGACCATCGACCTCGCCGACCGGGTCCGGCAGCGCCGCGACCTGCTCGAGCCCTTCGATCATGCCGTCGATACGCGCCGGCGTCAGCGCGAGACGATCGACCATCGCCTCCGAGAGCCCATTGGCGCGTGCACGCGTCAGGTCCTCGGCGTTGGCCTCTGCCAGTGCCTCGCGACGCTCATCGATCAGACGCGCCATGGTCTGCAGAGCACGATTCTTGATGCCGCTGTCGACGCGACGCATCACGACGCTTGCCGCGCGCGCTGCGTGCCCCAGACGATTCATGTACGCCACGACGTCCGTGGTGTCGTGCTTGCCCTGCTCACTCATGTGCCTAATCTCGCTGGTTGTCAGTGTCCACGTGCTCATTTCATCATCGGCCGG
>NZ_CFDJES010000017.1:0-10684 GCF_983723665.1 Cobetia sp.
AAAAGTTGCGCAAAGCAAGAGATGTACGCGCTTCGTGAGGCGTCTGCTGCGCCCATGACGACGGCCTGAGCGTTGTCACAGCCCCATCACGTACATGCACGCTTGTAGAAGGCAGAGGCGAGAGGCTAGACTCCCCAGCCTTCTGTATTGGAGATGATGATGCAACCTCAAGAACTGTTGCTGTATTGCCGCCCTGGCTTCGAGGCTGACCTGGCCGCAGAAGTCAGCGAGAAAGCGGCGTATATCGGCACGCCGGGTTATCCGATTGCGGCACGCGACAGTGGCTTCGTGCGTTATGTGGTGACGGGTGATGAGCCCGCCAATGCCCTGCATCGTGACATGCCGCTACAGGCGTTGGTCTTCGCTCGTCAGACCCTGGTGGCGCTGGAGCCGCTGGTCGGCATGTCGCGGGAGAATCGTGTCTCGCCGATTCTGCAGCAGGTGGTCGACGCCGGCTGGAGCTTCGAGGAGATCCGCCACGAGATGCCGGATACCAATGATGGCAAGGCACTGTCGGGGCTGGGCAAGGCCGTCGGTCGCCCGCTGGAGTCCGCGCTCAAGAAGCGGGGTGCCCTGCGCCGCAAGGCCGGTGGTCGGGCGTTGCATGTCTTCTGGACGGATGGCGATGAAGTCCAGCTGGGCATGAGCTTCCCGGGCAACCGCAGCGAATATGCCAATGGCATTCGTCACCTGCGTTCGCCGAGTCGTGCGCCCAGCCGCTCCACGCTCAAGCTGGAAGAGGCGTGGCACGAATTCGTGCCGCGCGATCAGTGGGAGCGTCGCATCGCCACTGGCATGCAGGCAGCGGATCTTGGTGCCGCCCCGGGTGGCTGGACCTTCCAGCTGGTCGAGAAGGGCATGTTCGTGTTCGCGATCGACAATGGCCCGATGAGCAAGGACCTGATGGCGACAGGACAGGTCGAGCATCTCAAGGAAGATGGCTTCACCTGGGAGCCACCGCTGCGCCTGGATTGGCTGGTCTGCGATATCGTCGACAAGCCGATTCGTGTGACCGAGATGGTCGAGCGCTGGCTGAAGAAGCGCTGGTGCAACGAGGCCGTCTTCAACCTCAAGCTGCCGATGAAGCAGCGCTGGAAGGAAGTCTCTCGCTGCCTCGACTATCTGGCCGCCAGTCTCGAGCGCTCCAACGTCGGTGCCGAGATTCGCTGTCGTCATCTGTATCACGACCGTGAAGAGGTCACTGTGCACGTGCGCATCACGCACTGATTGGCTGTTGCTCAATCAGCATGCACGAGTGGCACATGCCCCATACAAGAACCCCACGGCCTGGACAGGTCGTGGGGTTCTTGTATGGGGCGCCTGATGCCTCCGCTCGCCGGAGAGATGCGCTCAGGTATGCTCCAGTAGGATTATCCGCTCCGGTTGGGATAGCATGGGTGCCAGGCGCGCCATCATGCGATCTCTGGCCGGACTGACCGACCATTCCTGCCACGCTCGCGCATCGCGCCATGAGGTGATCAGGATGCGGTGTCCCGCGCGGCCGGTTTCCATCAGATTCTCTCCCGAGATGAAGCCCGGGACATGCGTGGCCTCGCGTACGACTTCACGCGAGGCCTGTTCGTAATCCTGTTCCAGTCCCGGCATGATATGCCGTTCGATCAGAACCTTGATCATGCCTGTCTCCCCTTTTTTGTACGTGCCGCCAGCCAGGGCGGCAGGATTGTCAGGAGTCTTCGATGACCGATATCACATTGCCCGAGGCCGATGCCGAACTGGAAACCAGTGGCCTGTATTGCCCGGAACCCATCATGATGCTGCACAACAAGGTGCGTGAGCTTGCCTCGGGTGACCTGTTGCGGGTAGTGGCGACCGACCCTGCCACCACCCGTGATGTGCCCAAGTTCTGCGCCTTTCTCGGCCACACCCTGGAACTGAGCCACGAGACGCCGGAACAGTTCCTGTATTACATCCGCATCAGTTGAGCGCCATCCGCAGCCGCTGAGTCGCTGGCCATGACTGGCCCTCAGGCTTCACGGTCATGGACCTCGACGCAGACCTGGTCGCTCTCGCCGGTCATCATCAGCGCGAGAGCCTCCAGCGTCGCCGGGTCCTGCTCGCGAATCTGGTTGGCGATGGCGCGCTGGAAGAAATAGACCACATCATGCCGGCTGCGCCCCGGGTACAGGCAGTCGTCGCCGGCCAGCACCGGTGTCTGGGTGACGCGAGCTTCATCGACCAGCAAGGCCTCGATGTTGCCATCGCTGTAGAGACGCCAGCCGAAGACCTGCTTGAGCTGCCACTGTGTCTCGCCGTTGGTCATGCACAGCGCGTGGGTACCCAGCGTGTCCGGCAGTTGCTGCAGCAGCGTCGTCTTGTCCGAGACTTCATAGTCGTAATAGGCCGCGGCATGTTCGAGCTCGAACACCTTGTGGTCAGGCGCCAGCATGAAGACTTCGTCGGTTTCCGGGTCGCGATAGCCGACGAAATGCCCCTGCTGGGGGTCTTCCAGCTCGTGGCAGGGCATCAGCCCCTCCATCCACGGCACCATGCCGACGACTTCACCATCCTCGCGCAGCCCCCAGGCCAGCACCGGAATGCTGTAATAGCTGTCCGGATCGCTGTCGAGCTGATAGAGCATTTCCAACCCGTCGTGTTCCGGCGCCAGCCGGAGAATACGACGTCGTGCACGCATCCTGTCACGCATGACACTCAGGTCGATGACCTTGGCGGAGCGGGGGGAAGATACTGGTACGCCCATGACGAACCCTCCTCAGCAGCTTGTCGATCGTCCTCGGCGTGTGCTGGTGCGTTCTCTCGCTTCTGCCATGTGTGTCGTCAGCGAGAGAGCACTGCCTTGAATAACCATTAGCACAGCCAGAGCCCTGACGGTAACCCCTCCTTGGACGAAATGACCGTCTATCAGCTTTTTCGTGTTTAAACGCAAAAGCCCCGCGTCACCCTGTCGGGTGTCGCGGGGCTTGCTCATCACGGCGTTTCAGGCAGCTGTCAGCCCAGCATCCGGGCCGAGCTTCCTGTTGGGATGCAGGCTGAGATGCAGGCGCTATCCGCCAGGCATCACTGGCTCGCCAATGCCTCGTCACGCACGCCACGGCGCGCGATGATCCACAGGCGCCAGCCGAGCAGCAGCGCCGCCACGGTCAGGCCGGCCACCATGCCGATCCAGTAGCCATAGACGCCCATCTGCTCGATGGACCAGGGCGAGATCGGGAAGGCCTCACTGCCGACACCCAGCAGGTGTCCGCCTCCCAGCCCGACCACCCAGTAGGCGAACATGGTGATCAGCATGATGATGCGCGTGTCCTTGAAGCCGCGCAGTGCGCCTGCCATGGCGACCTGCAGGGAATCCGAGACCTGATAGAGCATCGCCAGGGTGATCAGCGACATGGCCAGGGCCTGGACCTTGAGGTTGCTGGTGTAGAGCGCCACGGCCGGCTCGGCCAGTACCCAGATCACGATGTCATTCACCAGCGCCACCACTAGCGAGAAGGCCACGCCATTCCAGGCCACGAAACGTGCTTCGCGCATGTCGCCACGGCCGATGGTGTGACCGACGCGCACGGTCAGGGCCATCGCCATTGACAGCGGCAGCATGAACAGCAGCGAGGTGAAGTTGAGCGCGACCTGGTGGGCCGCGACCTTGATCTCGCCGAAGCTGGCCACGAACAGGGCGATGACCGTGAACAGCGTGACCTCGAAGAAGATCGCGATCCCGATCGGCAGGCCGACCTTGAGCAGTTCGCCCATCTGCTTGAAGTGGGGGGCGCTGGGCTGGCACCACAGCGCCACGGCGCGATACGCGCTGCTGTAACGCGTGTAGGCGAACATGCTCAGGCACATGATCCACATCGCAAGGCCGGTGGCGATACCGCAGCCGGCGGCGCCCATGGCGGGGATGTCGCCCAACAGTCCCGGCAGGGTGATCCCCAGCAGGTCATCCACGCCCGCAGACCCGTAGATCAGCACGTAATTGAGCGGGATGTTCGATATCAGGCCGATCAGGCTGATGATCAGTGCCGGGCGGGTATGGTTCATGCCGTCTGAGTAGGCGCGCAGGACCTGATAGAAGGCGGCGCCCGGCATGCCCCAGGCGATGGCCATCAGGTAGAGGGTCGCCTGCTCGGCCACGGCCTCAGGCACCTCCATCAGCGTGAAGATCGGCGCGGCCAGATACCACAGTGCAAGCCCGGACAGGCTGCCGAGCACCAGCGAGATCCACAGCGATTGATGCACGTTGCCACGCACCTCACCGCTGCGATTGCCCCCCATCAATTGCGCGACCACCGGCGTCAGACCCATCAGGGTGCCCGCCATCAGCAGCAGCAGAGGCACCCACAGGCTTGAGCCCACCGACACGGCTGCCAGGTCCGTGGCCGAGGAACGTCCCGTCATCAACACGTCCACGGCACTCATGCCTGCCTGAGCCAGCTGCGCGCCACAGATCGGCAGCGCCAGGGTCAGCAGGCGTGAGGTTTCCGCTCTGACGCGGGGAATCAGTGGCGGAGGCGGAGAACCGGGGGCCGTCTGAGGCTTGGAGGGGGTGGATGAATCGGCGGGGGGCACGGCAGGCTCCTGCTAGTAATCGAGAATCATTCTTGCTTGGCGCGCCATCCTAGCAGATAAGCAGGTTTCATGAACGCAAGCTGATGAATTATCACGGCTGTAAGCGACACTGTCAGCTGAAATGACGCGCTATACGCTAGCCACGTACAATGAGCCATCCGACAGAGCAGGTTTTCCTGCCGCCATCGAATGCCCACACACTGCCAGCGCTTGCCGAGAATTGCCGTGTCGTCCCATGAGTCCCTACCTGCCGTCCTTTCCTCTGATTCCGCCTGCGGGAGCCCCCGTCGTGCGCATGACCTCGCCACCTTGATGGCGTTGTTCGACGGCCTGTTCGGCGGCACCTTCAACACCTTGCTGCGCTGTGATCCTGAAGAGCCGCTCTATCTTCCGGCCGGCATGCGAGGGGAAGGCAGGCATGTCCCGGAATCAGAGCTTGGCTATCACCGCATCTATCTGGCACGTGGCTTCTTTTCCAGCGCGCTGCATGAGATCAGCCATTGGTGCATCGCAGGCGCCAGACGGCGGCTCGAGGAAGATTACGGCTACTGGTATGCGCCGGATGGCCGCGACGCCGAGCAGCAGCGTGCCTTCGAGAGTGTCGAGGTCGCGCCGCAAGCGCTGGAGCTGCTGTTTCACCGGGCGGTGGGCAAGCCGTTTCATGTCAGCGTCGACAATCTTGAGCTGGAGGTGGATCGAGACGCCTTCGCGCAACGTGTGATGCAGCGCGCTGTCGATGTCGAGCAGCGCGGCCTGCCCGCCCGGGCCGCTGCCTTCCGCCACGCACTCGCCGGTGTCTGGCAGCAGGGGATGCCGCTTGAGCAGGCCATCGCCCATGCCAGGCCCCTGTTGCCTGCGGTGGGGGAGGACGGCCGACTGGCGTGATGCCTTGTCTGAGCATGCCAGGCGGCAGTGGCGTCGCCCGCTGGGCTTGCCTCCCGGTACTCACCTCCCTGAGCGGGATTGCATTATCTGCAAATCAGCGTTGCACTCACGTTGCAGGTGTCAGGGCTTTGTGATTAGAATGATTCGCATTGACACAATGGTTCCGCTTTTACTGGCCTGCAGGTCTGCTCATGGCAGTCCTCGTCAGGACAGGACACCTTGAACAGGGGTATTCGATGACTGCTGTATCCATGATTTCTGCATCCTCCGCTCGCAAGCTGTTGTTGAGTGCGCTGGTCGGCGTGACGGCTGTCACGGCCATGCCGGCGCAAGCCCAGGAAGAGGTGAACGTCTACTCCTATCGTCAGGCCTATCTGATCGAGCCGTTCCTCAAGGAGTTCACCGAGGAGACCGGCGTCAAGGTCAACGTGGTATTCGCCAAGCAAGGTCTGGCCGAGCGTCTCAAGCGTGAGGGTCGCAACACGCCTGCTGACGTCCTGCTGACGGTGGATATCGGTCGCCTGCAGGAGCTGGTCGACGAGGAGCTGGTCAAGAGCGTCAATGACGACGTCATCGAAGCCAACCTGCCCGAGCAGTATCACGGTCCTGACAACCAGTGGTTCGGTATCACCACCCGTGCCCGCGTGCTCTACACCAGCGTCGAGCGCCTCGAGGCCGGTCAGGTCGCAAGCTATGACGACCTGGCGGACCCGAGCCTCAAGGGCCGTGTCTGTTCGCGTGCCGGGGATCACCCCTACAACGTGGCATTGATCGCCTCGCGTATCGCCCACAACGGCGAGGAAGCGACCCGCGAATGGCTGGAAGGCTTCAAGGACAACCTGGCGCGCAAGCCGCAGGGCGGGGACCGCGATCAGATCAAGGCGATTCGTGACAACGTCTGTGACGTGGCCATCGGCAACAGCTACTACTACGGCAAGATGCTCGACAACGACGAGCAGCGTCCGTGGGCCGAGAAGGCACGCATCGAGTTCCCGGACCAGAACGGCGTCGGCACGCACATGAACATCTCCGGCATGGCGATGACCAAGTACGCGCCGCACGAAGAGAATGCGCTCAAGCTGATGCGCTTCTTGACCGAGAAGACCGCCCAGCACATGTATGCCGAGGTCAATTTCGAGTACCCGGCCAACCCGGCTGCCGAAAGCTCGGAGCTGCTGACGTCCTGGGGCGAGTTCAAGCAGGATGACCTCTCGCTGACCGAGGTCGCTAAATACCGCAAGCGTGCTGCTCAGATGGTCAATGAAGTCGGCTTCAACCAGTAACGGCACTCACCGCTGGCGTAAGCCATCGGGTGGGATGTCATGAACGAAGAGGGGCTGTCGCGATGCGACAGCCCCTCTTCGTTTGAGTGAACAATGTAAAATAGACGCAATTGCAGTTGGCAGGTCAGTGAGGAAGAACAGATGACGCAAGGCAAGCGGCTGTTGGCAAAGCGAGGTGCGAGCCTTGAAGAGGAAGCCTGCACGGCAACCAGCGCGACGGAGCTCGCCCTGGAGCGCGCGACTCACAGCACGTCAGGCGCCGAAGACGCGGCGATAAGACGCCGTCAGCGGCGCCTGGGCACGCACATGGGGTGGTTCGCGACGGCCTGGGGGGTCGCCGCGCTGGTGGTGATGCCGGTGCTGGCCGTCATCTGGCTGGCGTTGTTCGGCGATGATGGCAGTGATCAGGCCGGTGACGGCATCTGGCCGCACCTCGTCTCCACCGTGCTGCCTGACTACGTCATGACGAGTCTGGCGCTGGTGGCCGGCGTGGCGGTGCTCAGCGGCAGCATGGGCGTAGTGTCGGCGTGGCTGACCACCATGTATCAGTTCCCGCTGCGGCGCACCTTCGAGTGGTCATTGCTGCTGCCGTTCGCGATTCCCGCCAACGTCATCGCCTACATCTACACCGATGTCTTCGAGTATGCCGGGCCCTTCCAGGGCGCGCTGCGTGCGCTGTTCGGCTGGGACTCGCCGCAGGATTACTACTTCCCCGAGATACGCAGTCTGGGCGGCGCCATCCTGATGCTGTCGCTGGTGCTGTTTCCGTATGTCTTCATGCTGGCGCGCTCGGCGTTTCTCGATCAATCGCCGTCACTGCGCGATGCCAGCCGCACCCTGGGCTGCAATGGCTGGCAGAGCTTCTGGCGCGTGGCGTTGCCCAGTGCACGCCCGGCGATCGCCGTCGGTCTGGCGCTGGCGATGATGGAGGCGCTCAATGATTTCGGCACCGTCGATTACTTCGCGGTGCGTTCGCTGACCGCCGGCATCTTCAATGTGTGGCTCAACATGGGCAGCCTGCGCGGTGCGGCCCAGATCGCGCTGTGTCTGATGATCTTCGTGGTCACGCTGATCTGGCTGGAACGGCATGCCCGGCGCCGGCAGCGTCAGTTCGGCAAGGGCGATCGCTATCGTCGCTATCGTCGTCCGACCCTGCATGGCTGGCGCGCCGGACTGGCGACACTGGCCTGCCTGCTGCCGCTGCTGTTCGGCTTCCTGTTGCCGGTGGGGCTGCTGACGCGGCATGCCATTCGCTACTTCGAGGAGTCGTGGACACCGGACTTCGCCGGTTACGCGCTCAATAGCCTGATGCTGTCGGTGAGTGCTGCCGTGTTGACGCTGATCATCGGGGTACTGCTGGCCTACGCCAAGCGGCTGGATCGCACCGCCAGCGTACAGCAGGCGCTCAAGCTCTCGAGTCTCGGTTATGCCATGCCGGGCGCCGTGCTGGGGCTGGGCGTGCTGGTGCCGCTGTCCGGTTTCGACAATGCGCTGGACAGCTTCCTGCGCGCCAACTTCGGGTTCTCCAGCGGTCTGCTGCTGACGGGGACGATGGGCGCGATCATCATCGCCTATGTGGTGCGCTTCCTCGCCATCGCCGCGGGTTCCATCGAATCGAGTCTCGACAAGGTCACGCCCTCAATGGACATGGCGGCGCGCTCGCTGGGCGAGAACACCTTCTCGACACTGCGCCGGGTGCACCTGCCCTTGATCCGTCCCGGCTTGCTGACCGCGGCGCTGGTGGTGTTCGTCGATGCCATGAAGGAGCTGCCGGCCACCTTGTTGCTTCGGCCCTTCAACTTCGACACGCTCGCCACCCACGTCTATCAGTACGCCTCGGATGAAATGCTCGAGCAGGCGGCGTTGCCGGCGCTGGTGATCGTGGTGGTCGGCATCCTGCCGGTGATCGTGATCTCGCGCACCATCGTGGCCTCGCGCAGCGAGTCATGATGAAGACAGCGTCGGCATCAGCTTATTGCCATATGAGAGTTGTTCCTCGTGTGGAGATCGCCTAGGGTGCAGCGCTCGACACTGACAGGACAACGCCGGAGATGGTTCGCACGATGCTCAAGCCTTACGTAGCCAAGATGCGTGGTGGCCCCCTGAAGCGGGGCAGGCCGCATGTTGCCGATGCCCTGTGGTCGTGGCTCGGGGCCTTTCTGGGCATGGCGCTGATCGGCTGGCTGTCCTCGCACTACCTGGCGGTCAGCTCGCTGTTGCTGGTGGGGTCATTCGGCGCGACCTCGGTGCTGCTCTACGGCGCGCCGCACAGTCCGCTGGCCCAGCCGCGCAATGTGCTGGGCGGCAACATGCTGTCGGCACTGGTCGGTGTCGCCTGCTATCACTGGCTGGGCGATGGCTGGCTGGCGGCGGCCATGGCGGTCTCGGTGGCACTGCTGGTCATGCAGCTGACGCACACCCTGCACCCGCCGGGCGGCGCCACGGCCTTGATCGCGGTGATCGGCGGTCAGCCGCTGCACGAGCTGGGCTACTGGTACGCCCTGTTGCCGGTGGGGCTTGGCTGCTTGGCGATGCTGGTGCTGGCGGTGTTGATCAACAATCTGGCGCGTCATCGCCGCTATCCGCTGCACTGGCATTGAGCCCATCGGATGCGCGTTTCTGCAGGCGACGGCGGAAGATGGTAGACTGGGCCATCGCCTGACGCGAGCGACTGGCAGCAGCCGGATGAGGTCCCTCTGACCGACTCTTTCTTCTCTGCGCCTGATACGCCTCGCTCCCTCTCCCGGCACGTGCCCGGCCAGGCGCCATTCCTTAATGATCGACCAGCACGTGGCCGGTCAGCCGAAGAGATATTGATGACTGAGACTACTGCCAATTCCGTCCCGGCGTTTGCCTCCCTGGGGCTGTCCGCTCCTGTCCTGAAAGCGATCGCCGAGATGGGCTATTCCACGCCGTCTCCCGTCCAGGCAGGTGCGATTCCTGCCGTGCTGGAAGGCCGTGATGTGATGGCTGCCGCGCGCACCGGTACCGGCAAGACCGCCGGTTTCGCCCTGCCGCTGGTCGAGCGCCTCTCGCAGAGCGCTCCCGCGGGTGCCCGCAAGATCAAGGCCCTGATCGTCACGCCTACGCGTGAACTGGCCGCGCAGATCGACGAGAACGTCACTGCCTATTCCCGTCACCTGAAGCTGCGCAATGCCGTGGTATTCGGTGGCGTGAAGATCAACCCGCAGATCAGCCGACTGTCCTCTGGCGTCGAGATCCTGACCGCCACGCCGGGCCGCCTGCTGGACCTGCACTCCCAGAAGGCCATCGACTTCTCCGATCTCGAGACGCTGGTGCTGGATGAAGCGGATCGCATGCTGGACATGGGCTTCATCCACGACATCCGCCGTCTGCTCAAGCTGCTGCCGACCAAGCGTCAGACGCTGCTGTTCTCCGCGACCTTCTCCGATGAGATTCGCGGCATGGCCAACAAGCTGCTGAATGACCCGGTGGCGGTGGAAGCCAGCCCGCGCAACACCACGGCCGAGAAGGTCGAGCAGCATATCCACACCGTGGAGAAGAGCCACAAGCCTTCACTGCTCAAGCACCTGATCATCAAGGAAAATTGGCACCAGGTGCTGGTCTTCACCCGTACCAAGCACGGTGCCAACCGTCTGGCGACCAAGCTCGAGAAGTCCGGCATCAGTGCTGCGGCGATTCATGGCAACAAGAGCCAGAATGCGCGTACCAAGGCACTGGCCGGCTTCAAGAACGGCGAAGTGCGCGTGCTGGTCGCGACGGACATCGCGGCGCGTGGTCTGGATATCGAGCAGCTGCCGCAGGTCGTCAACTACGAACTGCCCAACGTGCCGGAAGACTACGTGCACCGCATCGGACGTACCGGCCGTGCCGGCGCCAGTGGGCGTGCCATCTCGCTGGTCTCCAGCGATGAGCGCAAGGAACTCGGCGGCATCGAGCGTCTGCTCAAGGGCAAGCTCAAGCGCGTCGAAGTGGAAGGTTTCGTGCCGGAA
>NZ_CFDJES010000017.1:10784-14983 GCF_983723665.1 Cobetia sp.
CAGCGCTCTGAAGGTCAGCGTTCTGGCGGCGCGCGCTCGGGCGGCCAGCGCACTGGCGGTCAGCCTCAGCAGACCGCGCGTGTCGATGATGACAACCGCGGCAACCGTGCACCGGTGCAGCGTGAAGTCGATGGCAATCGCGTCGCGCCGCAGCCGGAGGTGAACGGCAACCGTGCGCCGAATGCGCCGAGCAATGATGAGCGTCCGCGTCGCCGCTCACGTGGTGGTCGCAACCGCTCCAGCGGTGGCAACGGTGGTGGCCGCTCCAACGGCTGAGCCGCGCCGTAGAGGCCAAGGCTTGAACACAAACGCCCCGACAACCGCAAGGTTGTCGGGGCGTTTGCGTGTCAGGAGCAGGAGCGTCTGATCAGACGTCTTCTTCCCAGTCGATCTCGTAATCCGGGCCAGTGCCCTGGATGTCCTGCTCGCCACGCACGCCATCACCGCGCAGGCGGGTATGGATGGCCAGCATCACCAGCACCTCGTTGTCCGGGCGGAAGGGCTGCAGGCCCTGTTCGAACAGCATGTTGTTGCGCTCGCGCGCCCAGTCACCCGGGGCAAGCTCAGGGTAGAGGCCTTCCGCCGGCGCGAACTCGATGAAGGGGTCCATGTTGTAGGCGTCGAACAGGCGGGCCAGTGCCTGCTCGTCATCCATGACGCCGGTGGTATAGAGCGTGGTCTGGTAGTAGTCCTGCTCCAGCTCCTTGAGCACATCGAGGGGGCTGACGCCGAAGCTGCGCAGGTCGTCCAGGCTGTAGTCGCCCAGCTCCAGCATCTCGCCATCCAGCCACTCGTCATCCGGCTGGATCAGCACATGCTTCATCTGGCCATCGGGCAGCGCCCAGGCGATGGCCAGCGGCAGACTGGAGTCCTCGCCGGTCTCGACGGCGATGAAGGCGGGGAAGTCCCCTGTTTCGGGTTCATATTCGTGCATGGTGATGTCCAGAGCAGGGAAGCGTGCAGGGAAAGTCGTTGATGCCGATCACAGGCGGAAGAAGCGTGTGGCAGTGGCGGTGGTGGCCTCTGCGAGTTCTTCCATGTCGATACCGCGCAGCGCCGCGACCTCCGCCATGATCCACACCAGTAGTGAGGGTTCATGACGCCGCCCCTTGAGCTTGGCGGGCAGATTGCGCGGTACCAGATAGGGGCAATCGGTTTCCAGCATCAGGCGCTCGAGGGGAATCTCGCGGCACAGGCTGCGCAGGTGTTCGCCTCGGCGCTCATCACACAGCCAGCCGGTCAGGCCGATGTGCAGGTCGAGATCGAGATAGCCGTAGAGCGTCTCGCGCTCACCGGTGAAACAGTGCACGACGGCGTGACTGATATCGTCGCGCCAGTGCTTGAGCATCTCGAGCATCTGGCGACCGGCGTCACGTTCATGCAGAAACAGCGGCAGGCCTGTCTCGGCGGCCAGCGTCAGCTGCGCTTCGAACGCTCGGGCCTGTTCGGCGGGCGTCGAGAAGTTGCGATTGAAATCGAGGCCACATTCCCCCACCGCGACGACCTCTGGCTGCGCCAGTAGCTCCCGGATGCCGCGTTCGACGCCATCGTTCCACTGGCTGGCATCATGCGGATGCACGCCGGCGGTGGCAGAAAGGCCACGATAGCGTGCCGCCAGCGCCTGGGCCTCACGCGAGCCATCCAGGCTGGTGCCGGTCAGGATCTGCCGGCTGACGCCCGCCGCGCGTGCTCGCAGCAAGGTGCCCTCGATGTCGCGCGCGTAGCTCTCATGCGTCAGGTTGACGCCGATGTCGACCAGCGCAGAGGGGCTGGCGAAACGCAGCTCCGGTGCCAGCAGCGTCAGCGCGGCCGCGATATCGGCCTCGCCGAGTTCAAGGTCGTCACACAAGGCGGCAAGCGTCTCGTCGGACAGCCGCTCGCTATCATAGTAGGGCAGGGAGGCAGGATCGGCATGCGGGGGAAGCGCGGACATCGGACACCCTTGGGATCGCGGGGAGGGAGAAGACACATGACAGTGCAAGGCCTGACAACAGCCCGTCGGCCTGGCACTCGATAGCGCTGTATGACAGGCGAGCCTTGGCAGTGCAGGGCACGTGACGTGATTTCAAGCGGTCGGCCATTCTACCCAAGGCGCCGGCGTCTTTCAGCCCTTGCGGCGTCTTCCATCGCCTGCACGCTGCGCCTCGGGTAGAATGGCAGCATTCTCCGGCGCGCGTCGCTGGCGGCGGCCTGTCCGCCTGACTCCCACTTCCTCCGTGGCCTTCCCGGCCGTGGACCCGTCACGAGTTGCTGCTGCACATGGCATTGTTACGACTGGAAAATCTTCAGCTGGCCTATGGCCATCACGTCTTGCTCAACGGGGCGGACCTTGTCGTCGAGCGCGGCGAGCGTCTGGCGCTCGTCGGCCGCAACGGCACCGGCAAGTCGACCCTGCTCAAGCTGATCACCGGCGAATTCCAGGCCGATGCCGGTGAGCTGTGGAAGGCGCCGGGCCTCAAGATCGGCGTGCTCTCGCAGGACCTGCCGGCCGCCGAAGGACGTACCATCTTCGATATCGTCGCTGAAGGCCTGCCGAAGGCGGGCGCGCTGCTGGCGGAATATCATCACCTGATCAGCGACCCCGAGCCGGACCTCAAGCGTCTCGAGCATGTGCAGGTCGCGCTGGAAAGCGTCGATGGCTGGCAGTTCCAGCAGCGTATCGATACCGTGCTGACCCGCCTGGGCCTGCCGGAAGACACCATGATGGAAGACCTGTCCGGCGGCTGGCGCCGTCGTGTCGCGCTGGCGCGTGCGCTGGTGTCCGACCCGGACCTGCTGCTGCTCGATGAGCCGACCAACCATCTGGATCTCGATACCATCGCCTGGCTGGAAGAGCAGGTCGCGGCCTTCTCCGGCGCCGTGCTGTTCATCACCCACGACAGGGCCTTCCTGAAGCGCCTCGCGACCCAGATTCTGGAGCTGGACCGTGGTCGTCTCGGGCGTTATCCGGGCGATTACGCGGCCTACCAGGCCCAGAAGCAGCACGAGATGGATGTCGAGGCCAAGGAGAACTCCGAGTTCGACAAGAAACTGGCCCAGGAAGAGACCTGGATCCGCCAGGGGGTCAAGGCGCGTCGTACCCGCAATGAAGGCCGTGTGCGTGCGCTGGAGAAGATGCGTGCCGAGCGTGGCCAGCGGCGTGAAGTGCAGGGCCGTGCGCGTATCGCCGTCGACTCCGCCGAGCGCAGCGGCAAGCGGGTCGTGGAGCTGGAGAACGTCAGCTATCGCTACGACGAGGCGCAGGAGCAGTGGGTCATCCGTGACCTGAGCGTCGAGATCCAGCGCGGCGACAAGGTTGGCCTGCTGGGGCGCAACGGAGCGGGCAAGACCACGCTGCTGCACATTCTGCTCGGTCAGCTGGAAGCCAGCGAAGGCAAGCGCATCGAAGGCACCAAGCTGCAGATCGCCTACTTCGATCAGCTGCGCAAGGGCCTCGACATGGAAGCCACCGTCTACGACAACGTGGCGCGCGGCAGCGACCGTGTCACGGTCGGCGGGCGTGACATGCACGTGATGAGCTACCTGCAGAACTTCCTGTTCACGCCGGACCGCGCGCGTCAGCCGGTACGTTCGCTGTCAGGGGGCGAGTCCAACCGCCTGCTGCTGGCGCGTCTGTTCACCATGCCGGCCAACGTGCTGGTGCTCGATGAGCCGACCAACGACCTGGATGTCGAGACGCTGGAGCTGCTCGAGGAGCTGTTGCTCGACTTCGACGGTACCGTGCTGCTGGTTTCCCACGACCGTGCCTTCATGGACAACGTGGTCACCAACATCCTCGCCTTCGAGGGCGACGGGGTCGTCAAGCCGTATGTCGGGGGCTACAGCGACTGGATACGTCAGGGCGGCCATCTGCCGCCGGCACCGTGGGAAGTCGAGCGTGAGCGTGAGGAAAAGCACCGTCGTGATGCCCAGGCAGAAGACGAGCGCCGCAAGCGTGAGGCCGCCCAGGCGCAGCAGGCCAACAAGAAGGTCAAGCTGCCCTACAAGTTCCAGCGCGAGCTGGACCTGATTCCGGCGACCATCGAGAAGCTGGAAGCGGAGATCGCGACGCTGGAAGCCGAGATCGCGGCGCCGGAGTTCTACACCGGGGATGCCAAGGCGGTGAAGAACACGCTGGAGAAGCTCAGCCACAAGCAGCAGGTGCTGGAAGAGACGATGGAACGCTGGATGGAACTTGAGGCCATGCAGGAAGGCTGAAG
>NZ_CFDJES010000017.1:15083-23599 GCF_983723665.1 Cobetia sp.
TCGACGTGAGGTGTCGTCTGGCATGAGGTGTCGTCTAGCCGGCCGCCATCATTCCTCGCTGTCATCCGCGCCGACGCGCACCGCCAGCACGTCACACTGGGCACCGTGCAGGACACCCGTGGAGGTGGAGCCCAGCAGCAGCGCAAAGCCATGGCGACCATGCGAGCCGACCACGATCAGGTCCACGTCGTGTTCGGCCGCGAAGCGATGGATCTCGCTGTCCGGCATGCCGACCACCACGTACTGGTCTTCGGCGGCGATATCATGGGGGGAGGCGATCTCGCCAAGCCGTTCACGGGCGTGGGAATCCAGCTGGTCCTGGATGCTGGTCAGGTCCATCGGGATATCACCGCCATAGGCAAAACCCAGCGGTTCCAGCGTATGGATGATGGAAATCTTGGCGCCGTTGCGCTTGGCGATCGGCAGTGCCCGTTCCAGCACCAGATGGGAATCCTTGGTCAGGTCGACAGCGACCAGTACATGCTTGTATTCGTTGCTCATCCTGAGGTCCTCCCGCAGAGGTTGGCCATTCGAGTGGCGTCGTGCACCTGCTTCCATGCTAGGCTTGCCGCCCCCTTGAACACAATGACTTACATCAACGTAATGGCAGTGCGTGATACGCAACACTGCGGGGCTGCATAGCCTATCCTGCGCTTTCACGCCACGTCCTGCTTGATGAAACCCTTGAATAGACAACCGTTGGATAGACGATGACGACTGCGCTGATCATCATTTTTGTCGTGCTGGCGATGCTGTCGCCGCTGACCTGGCTACGCCCCAGCAAACGCGAGACGCGCACTTCACTGGTCCGCAAGGCGGTGATCGCCGATGGCATGCGGGTGGATCTCAAGGCGCCGGCGCTTTCTGACGCGCCCAAGGGCATCGTCGGTTACCGCCGCCCCTGGCCGACCGAGCGCGATGTCACGCCCTTCATTCTGGTGCAGGATGAATGGGCCAGTGATGCCCTGCGTGAGGCGGTGCCGGGCTATCGCTGGCGCGAAGAGAGCCGCTTGGCGGATGATCCGGACGTTGCCGCGGCGCTGCTGCGCTTCACGCGCACGCTGCCGGAGGATGCCCTGATGCTGGAGTCGTCGCTCTCCGGCCTGACGCTGTGGTGGGGCGAGAGTCTGGATGTGGAGAACTGCCACGACTGGCGGCGCGAATTCGAGGCCTTGCATGCGCTGTTGATCGACAAGGCGCCTATCTCGCACAAGCGTCGTCCGCTGGTGGGCACCGAGCCGAAGATGCCGGACGCCTGACACGCGCAGCCTGCCCGCCTGCAGAAAAAAGCCCCCATCGAGTCACTCGATGGGGGCTTTTTCATGTTCCGCTTGCGCTCATGTCCTGCAGGCGCGGCCGGCCATTTCCGGTCGGCGTTTAGGCTCAGGCGCTCTCTGGCACCTTCTCGGAGATTTCCAGGCCATTGCGCTCCATGACACGCAGGCATTCACAGAATTGATCGACCTGCGCTTCGCTCAGGCCCTCGAGCATCTCGATGCGAGTCTGCTCGGCGATGGCATCGATCTTCTCGATCAGTGGCAGCGCCTTGCGGGTCAGGAAGATGCGCTTGGTGCGGCGGTCTTCCTCACAGGCACGGCGCTCGACCAGGCCCTGTTCGGTCAGTTGGTCCAGGGTGCGAACCAGCGACGGGGCTTCGATACCGATGGAGCGAGCCAGATCACATTGGGGCTGACCATCGCCCATGCGCCACAGGTGTACCAGCGTCATCCAGCGAGTCTGGGTCAGCCCTAGTGGGGACAGTCGCTGGTCCAGAATGGCGCGCCACAGGCGCGGCAGGCGGGAAAGCTTGAGTCCGATATCTTCATGCATGGATAGGTCGTCCGCTGAGTGCAAATGTGAAGGGGCTTTTGTCATTGGCGCGCGTCCAGTATCACTCAAACCTGAATGAGACTGATTCCTTGCGCGCGCCGCCCTTCACATCAGCATGCTAGGCAGTCTGGATAATTACAAGCCTGCGAACGAATTTTACGTCCAAGGTCGAGTAACTCAGCGTTCCCGCTTGCAAAGTGACTCATGATGGCGACTGTCACAAACCCGGAATCAGGTTGGTGATACGCCAGCCGGGGATGCCGGGTGGCTGGCTGATGGTGCTGTCGGCCAGGGTCGCCTGCTGCGGATCATCGCTGACCACGAAGCGCAGACTACCGATGCGCTGTCCGTTCATCGTCTCGACATCGATGCGCCACTCGCCCTCGCTGCCCTGCGGGAAGGCGGTCTTGTGCGTCCAGGCGCGGTAGCCTTCGCTGCGCCCGCCGTTGATATTCAGGGCGATGCGATCGACGACTTCGCCGTCATGCCGCCAGACGTGATAGACCTTCTCCGACAGGCCGCGCGGCGCGCGGATGGCCGTGAAGGCGTAGAGGCCTCGGGCGGAGAGTTGCGCAGGTGTCAGCTGCATCTCGCCACGCGGTGCGCGCGCCGCGGTATCGAAGTCCGGCGACAGGCTGCTGGCATTGATCCACAGCGTGGCGGGCGGAATCCAGGCGCGTGCCCCCCATGCGCCTACCCCGAGCATCACGCTGATGCCGATCATCGCCAGACCGCCGACCACCCCACGCGCGATGCGCAGGTTGGCAACGCTGGGCAGCGCGAACAGGCTCATGGCGGCACAGGCGGCCAGCAGGCTCTCGCCCGTGGTCAGCTCCAGCAGCAGAGGCAGGGTGACCAGTACCACCACGAACACGCACAGGGCGTGGAAGCCGAAGTACAGCCAGCGATGGCGCTCGGCCAGCCGGTAGTAGAAGGGGTCGAGAATCGACAGCAGGGTCGCGCCGCACAGCAGCAGCGTGAAGCCCGCCTGGCCGCTGGCCCAGTCGGTGGTCGCCAGGAAGAACGGCAGCGTGAAACACAGTGTCTCCTGCTGGATCAGCTGGGCCACGAAGGTCGCCAGCTTGCGGGGCAGGGCATTCTGGCCGCGATGGCGGCGCAGACGGCTCCACAGGCCTTCGGCGATCAGGATCAACCAGGCCAGCATCATGCCCAGCGCCAGCATGCCGCCCAGCCATTGCTGACGATTGACGAGGAAGAAACTGCAGATGCCGGCGGCGAAGCCGATGGGCGGCCATAGCCAGTGCCAGCGCTTGGTGCGTTCGACAAGGCCGGTCAGGCGCAGATACAGGGCGGTGAGAGTGCTGCTCATGAAAGCATGATATCGATGAGGCCTTTGAAAGCCTGCTGGCGCGCGAGGAGGTGTCGCGGCCAGCCTGCGGGTTGGGAAAGCGTTCAGGGTAACGCGGCTGCCTTGCGCGGTGTAGCGTCGATCTTTGCCTACATCGGCTGTCGATGGCGTGCGCCAGTCTGCCCGGGCCAGTATACAGACGGCCCGTGACCCCCGACCTTTCGCTAATGTCCGCAGGCTTGATCTTTGCCCGTCACTGGCCCAAGCTGGCTGTATTCAAACGCTTGTATGAAGCGCTGTGATGAGAGATGACTCTCGCGCGGTGCCTCTGCCAGCGGCGAGTCCGGCGAGGCCGGTTGCCAGCGCCCTCATGGTCAACGCCAAATGGCAGTGACCCTCGAGCGCCGGGCAGCCCCTTCACCTCTTTCTCTTGTGGAGATCCGTGGATGATCTATTCAGGCAAAACGCTAACCGTCGAGGCCAATCAGGACGCCATCGCCCTGTTGACCCTCGATCTTGAAGGCGAATCGGTCAACAAGCTGGCCAGCTACGTACTCAAGGAGCTGGGAGAGGCGGTCGAGGCCATCAAGGCGACGGCCGATCTCAAGGGGCTGGTCATCCGCTCCGCCAAGGAAGCGTTCGTGGTCGGTGCCGATATCACCGAGTTCCATCAGATGTTCGAGAAGGATGAAGCCTTCCTCATCGACATGAACATGAACATCCATGGCATCTTCAATGCCATCGAGGACCTGCCGTTCCCCACCGTCACTGCCATCAATGGGCTGGCGCTGGGCGGCGGCTGCGAGATCACCCTGACCACCGATTTCCGGGTCATGGCCGACAGCGCCAAGATCGGCCTGCCGGAAACCAAGCTCGGCATCATCCCGGGCTGGGCGGGCTGTGTACGACTGCCGCGTCTGATCGGGGCAGACAACGCCATCGAGTGGATCTGTGGTGGCACCGAGAACCGTGCCGACAAGGCGCTGGCAGTGGGCGCCGTCGATGCCGTCCTGCCGGTGGCCGAGCTGGACGCGGCGGCACTCGATATTCTGGCGCGTGCCAATGCCGGCGAGCTGGACTATCAGGCGCGTCGTCTCGAGAAGACCTCGCCGCTCAAGCTCAATGCCATCGAGCAGATGATGGCCTTCGAGACCGCCAAGGGCTTCGTGGCCGGCAAAGCCGGTCCGCACTATCCGGCGCCGGTGGAGGCCATCAAGGTCATCCAGAAGGGCGCGGGGGAATCGCGTGAGCGTGCCCAGGCCATCGAGGCCAAGACCTTTGCCAGGATGGCGCTGACCGACGTGGCCTTCAATCTGGTCGGCCTGTTCATGAACGATCAGGTGGTCAAGAAGAAGGCCAAGGGCTACGAGAAGCAGGCCAGCGAGATCAAGCAGGCCGCCGTGCTGGGGGCCGGCATCATGGGCGGCGGCATCGCCTATCAGAGCGCCAGCAAGGGTACGCCGATCCTGATGAAGGACATCAACGGCGAGGCCATCGAACTGGGCCTCAAGGAAGCACGCAAGCTGTTCGGCAAGGGCGTCGAGCGCGGCAAGCTGACCACCGAGAAGATGGCGCAGGGCCTATCCAACATTCGCCCGACGCTGTCCTACGGTGACTTCGGCAATGTGGACCTGGTCGTCGAGGCGGTGGTCGAGAATCCCAAGGTCAAGGCCTCGGTGCTGGCCGAGCTCGAGGACAACGTCGCCGAGGACGCCATCCTGACCTCCAACACCTCGACCATCTCCATCACGCGGCTGGCCGAGTCGCTCAAGCGTCCCGAGAACTTCTGCGGCATGCACTTCTTCAACCCGGTGCACCGCATGCCGCTGGTCGAGGTCATCCGTGGCGAGAAGTCCAGCGATGCGGCCATCGCCGCGACCGTCGCCTATGCCCGCCAGATGGGCAAGACGCCGATCGTCGTCAACGACTGCCCGGGCTTTCTGGTCAACCGCGTGCTGTTCCCCTACTTCGGTGGCTTCAGCCTGCTGGTCGAGAAGGGCGCCGACTATCAGCGCGTCGACAAGGTGATGGAGAAGTTCGGCTGGCCGATGGGCCCGGCCTACCTGCTGGATGTGGTCGGCATGGATACCGCGGTGCACGCCAATGCCGTGATGGCGGAAGGCTTCCCGGACCGCATGGCGCGAGACGGCAAGACCGCCATCCAGGTGATGTACGACAACAAGCGCCTCGGCCAGAAGAACGATCTGGGCTTCTACCGCTACGAGGAAGACCGCAAGGGCAAGCCGAAGAAGCTGGCGGATGATGAAGCTCAGGCACTGGTGGCCCAGGTCGTCAGCGAGACGCGCGAGTTCTCCGATGAAGACATCATCGCGCGCATGATGGTGCCGCTGTGCATGGAAACCATCCGCTGCCTGGAAGACGACATCGTCGGCAGCCCGGCCGAGGCCGACATGGCCTTGATCTACGGCATCGGTTTCCCGCCGTTCCGTGGTGGCGCGCTGCGCTATGTCGATGCCATGGGCGTGGCCGAGTTCGTCGCGCTGGCCGACAGCCTGGCCGATGAGCTGGGGCCGCTGTATCGCCCGACCGAGGCGCTGCGCGAGCGCGCCAAGCGTGGCGAAGCCTTCTACTCCTGAGCCTTTGATGGCTGAGCGCCCGAGTGGCCGCCAGCACTATCCGACCAGAATTTTCGGCCCTCGCGACAGCGAGGGCCATGAGGGAGCCAGACAATGAATCTGAATCCGAGAGATGTGGTAATCGTCGATGGCGTGCGTACCGCCATGGCCAAGGCCAAGAATGGCGCCTTCCGACATGTGCGCGCCGAGAATCTGTCCGCCGCGGTGATGCAGGCGCTGTTCGATCGCAATCCCGGCCTGGTGCCGGCCGAGGTCGACGACATCATCTGGGGCTGCGTCAACCAGACCCTGGAGCAGTCCATGAACATCGCGCGCAACGCCGCCATCATGACCGGCATTCCGCGTACCGTGCCGGCGCAAACGGTCAACCGCCTGTGTGGTTCCTCGATGAGTGCCCTGCATATCGCCACCGCCAACATCAAGGCCGGCATGGGCGACTTCTATATCATCGGCGGTGTCGAGCACATGGAGCACGTGCCGATGGCACACGGGGTCGACGTCAACCCGGCGGCCAGCAAGCACGCGGCCAAGGCGGCGATGATGATGGGCCTGACCGCGGAACTGCTCGGCAAGATGCATGGCGTGAGTCGTGAGCAGCAGGATGAGTTCGGCGTGCGCTCTCACCAGCGTGCCCAGGCCGCCGCCGATGAAGGCCGCTTCGATGACGAGATCATCGGCGTCGAGGGCCATGATGCCGAGGGGCGTCGCGTGATGGTGACTCGCGATGAGGTCATCCGTGGCGATGCCAGCATGGAATCCATGGGCAACCTCAAGCCGGTGTTCGATCCCAAGGGCGGCAGCGTGACGGCGGGTACCTCCTCCGCGCTGTCGGTGGGCGCCTCGGGCATGGCGGTGATGAGCGCCGAGCGCGCCGAAGCGCTGGGCCTCAAGCCCATCGCTCGTGTGCTGTCCACTGGCGTGGCAGGCTGTGACGCCTCCATCATGGGTTACGGGCCGGTGCCGGCCTCCAAGCAGGCGCTCAAGGCGGCAGGCCTGACCATCGAGGACATCCAGACCGTCGAGCTCAATGAGGCCTTCGCGGCGCAGTCGATCCCGGTGCTCAAGGACCTTGGCCTGCTGGAGCGTGTCGATACGGCGGTCAACCTCAACGGCGGCGCCATCGCGCTGGGCCACCCGCTGGGTTGCTCCGGTTCGCGTATCTGCACCACGTTGCTCAACGTCATGAAGCAGCAGAACACGCGCCTGGGCCTGGCGACCATGTGCATCGGCATGGGCCAGGGCGTCGCGACCGTGTTCGAGCGACTCGACTGAGCGTCAGCGCCTTTGGTCAGCGTCTTCGATAAGCGATCAGGCCTCGCCTGATACCTCAAGCGGCATGTCTTCGGACATGCCGCTTTTTCGTCGGCAGGCTTTTGTCTGGAAACGCGAAGGGCGGCGCAGTATCGTGGCAGTGGGCGATCGAGCGTCACGTCGCCCCGGGCTTGATGATTGAGGTTACGCGAGGGAGTCGCATCGATGGACTGGAATCATGTCGAGCAGGATCTGCCGCGCGCCACGCCGCCCAGACCCTTGCCACACCCCCTGACCTTCCGGTTGCCGGCGGGCAGTATTGATTGTCACCTTCACCTGTTTGGTGACCCGGTGCGTTACCCATTGGCGGCGGACAGAACCTATGACCCGGCCCCCGTAGGGCTCAATGAAGCACTCGAGATGCATCATGCATTGGGTGCCAGCCATGGCGTGCTGATACAGCCCAGTGTCTATGGCTACGACAATCGCCTGCTGTGCGACAGTTTGCAGAGCTGTCGTGAGCGTGGGCTGGATTACCGTGGGGTGGCGGTTGTCACGCCCGACATCAGTGATGCCGAGCTTGAGCGGCTCTCCGAGCTGGGAGTCTGTGGCGTTCGCCTCAACCTGATCTTCGCCGGCGGGTTGCGCTGGCGTGATGTGGTGCTGCTGGCGGATCGCCTGGCACGCTTCAAGTGGCACCTGGAATGCCTGATCGATGTCTCGACCTTCCGTGACATGGAAGCACGCCTCGGCAGCTTGCCGGTGCCGGTGGTGATCGACCACATGGGCCATCTGGCGGCCACGCGTGGCCCTGAATGTCCCGGCTTTGCCGCGCTGTGTCGACTGCTCAAGCAGGGGCGCACCTGGGTCAAGCTGTCGGCGCCTTACCGGCTGACCACGCGCGGACGCTTGCCTTACTCCGATGTCACGGCGCTGGTGCGGGCGCTGGTGGCGGCCAATCCGGAGCGCGTCGTGTGGGGCAGTGACTGGCCGCATCCCTATATCGGCGTCGAGATGCCGGAAGAGGACACCCTGGCCGAGCTGATGCAGCGCTGGTTGCCGGAGCGCGAGATGCGCGAGAAGATCTTCCGCGACAACCCGCGCAAGCTTTATGGCTACAAGGCGTTCGTGAAGTCCAAGGCGGATGCGGCGCACTGAGCGAAGAGTTGCCACGCTCGCAGGGCGCAATTGAGTGACGCGGCATCACTTGTATAAGCCGAAAAGCCGCATAAGGCACAGAAGCCGAATGACAAGACGCCCCCATCAGCCTGCTGGTGGGGGCGTCTTGATGATTGGCGAAGAAAGACAAGAGGAGAGCTGAAGAGAAAGACAAGCGAGGAGAGACGTAGCCCGCAGCGTCTAGCGGGTCTGGAAGGCCACGCGCGTGCCATGGGCCAGCAGGCTGGCATTGTCGATCGGCGTCGTGGGCAGGCCGATCATCTCATCCTGTACTTCCGCCCAGGTCTGCACGCCGTGGGTCAGCCCCAGCGGCAACAGCAGGCGACTGATCCACTGGGTGCCGGTGAAAC
>NZ_CFDJES010000017.1:23699-24911 GCF_983723665.1 Cobetia sp.
CCGCGTCCGCCGGCGAGCGTCAGGGCGAGATCGACCATCCCGTCCCAGATGGGCAGCGTCATCCCGCCCTTGATCGCCATGTCGAGTCGCTGCGAGAACAGCAGCAGCTTGTGCAGGCGCTTGTGGGGCAGACGGTTGAGCGCCTGTTGATAGAAGGGGCGACGCTTGTCGAAAATCATCGGCTTCTGCGCCTTGCAGGCATGCTCGAAGCTCTGGCCTTGATCGAGGTGCTGGCGCAGCGAGAGCAGGGTGCGCAGCTCGCGGGTCAGCGCCCACAGGATCACCGGCGGCTCGACGCCTTCTCCCCGCAGCCCGAGCACGATGCGACCACTGCGCTCGACTTCCCCCTTCAGACACGCATCGGCCAGCGTGAAGACATCATAGCGGGCATTGTCCTCGACGCCCTGGATGATGGCATTGCCATCCAGGCGCGCGCCCGGCGGGTGCAGCAGCGCCAGCTTCTGCAGCTCCTGATCCGCGGCCAGCAGATTGCCCTCGATGCGCTCGGCCAGCAGGCGAGCGGCGTCCTGATTCAGCTCGAGGCCGTGACGACGGGCGCGGTCGCGAATCCAGAAGCCGAGGCGGGAATGGTCCACCGGCCACACCGCGATGAAGACGCCGACCTTCTCCAATGCCTTGAACCACGCCGTCTGCTGCACCTTGCGATCGAGACGCGCTGCGGTGATCAGCAGGATGTCGCCATCCTTCTCGATGCGCTCGGCGTAGGCCTTGAGGACCTTGCTGCCTTCCTGGCCGGCACTCTGGGTGCCCATGCGCAGCTCGATCAGCTTGCGCGAGGCGAACAGTGACATGCTGGCGGCAGACTCGGTCAAACGGCCCCACTGAAAGCCGTTCTCGACATGCAGTACCTCGCGCTCCTCGACACCGGCAGCGCGCGCCGCACGCCGGATGGCGTCGCAGCTTTCCTGGTGAATCAGCGGCTCATCACCGGCCACGATGTAGACGGGAGACAGGCGCTTGTTGAGCTGCTCGTCGAGCTTGTCGGGATAGACCTTCATGAATGTCCTTCGATACTGCGCGGGTCTGGTGGGCAAGTGCGCCTAAGGCTCAGGCGACCAGTCACGAGCAGGGTGCTAGCCCCTGGCGTGATGGTGGCCCTGAACAGGCACGGCCCCATGATGATCGGTTGCCCGATATCGTGGAGCCGTGCCTGGCGAACGTTGCGATTTCCAATCTCTACCAACTGCTGCC
>NZ_CFDJES010000017.1:25011-30102 GCF_983723665.1 Cobetia sp.
GCCGCGCGCTCACGCAGGTCATCGGTGTTGAGCAGGTCGTCATCGTTGGTGTAGTAGAGGCTGCTGGCCTGCAGCTCCTGCTGGTTGGCCAGGTAGGCCCCATCGGACTTGCGCTGCAGCGAGTAGGTCAGGCGATAGGTCAGTTCACGCTTGATGCTGCCGGCATCGCCGTAGGTGATCTGCTGCACGTTCTCACGGACCTTGCCCAGGTTGAGGGTCAGCGGGGCGCTGTCGCTCAACTGGACGTCGGCACGCTCGAGAGCGTCGCGCAGGGCGTCGTGGGTCTTGGTGATCGGTGCCTGGACGTCCAGCTCGGTGATGGCCATCGGCGCATCATTCACGCCGCGCAGCTGGAAGCCGCAGCCGCTCAGTGTCAGCGCCAGGCCGACGCCGAGGGCGGCCAGCACACGACGGCGGCCGAGGCCGCGGGATGCACGCTCTGATGTGTCTGCTGAAACACTGGAAGACTTCGCTTGCGTCACCGTGACCTCCTGTCATGAACGGGTGTCATGAATATCTTGCGAGAGCGCTGCGTGGTGCCTGTCAGCATCGCGCAGCGCACGGAATATGGCCGTCAGAGACCGACATCCTTCCAGGTGCCTGTCGGTCTCTGACGGGACCGGCGACTCGGGCCGCCGGTATCTTGCTCGGTCTGGTCGAGTCGCTATCAGTTGGCGACGATATTGACCAGCTTGCCCGGCACCACGATCACCTTGCGCACCGTCTTGCCATCGGTGTGCTTGGTGACATTGGCATCTGCCAGCGCCGCGGCTTCGATGGCGTCGCGATCGGCATCGGCGGCGAAGGACAGACGCGCACGCAGCTTGCCGTTGACCTGCACGACCAGCTCGATGCTGTCCTTCTTCATCGCCTCGGCATCGGCGGCCGGCCAGCTGGCGTCGATCACGGCTTCGTCGTGGCCCAGTGTCGCCCACAGCGAGTGGCTGGCATGCGGGATGATCGGCGACAGCAGCAGCACGCAGGCCTCGACGGCTTCACGGCTGACGGCCAGACCCTGCTCGGAGGTGTCCTCGAAGCGGCTGATGGCGTTGACCAGCTCCATCACGGCCGCGATGGCGGTGTTGAAGGTGGTGCGGCGGCCGATGTCATCGCTGCACTTGGCGATGGTCTCGTGTGTCTTGCGACGCAGTGCCTTCTGATCATCGTTCAGGGCGGTCACGTCCAGTGCGCCCGGAGTGCCGGCGGCGACATGCTCGTGGACCAGACGCCAGACGCGCTTGACGAAGCGATGCGCGCCCTCGACACCGGAATCGGACCATTCCAGCGACTGCTCCGGCGGCGCGGCGAACATCATGAACAGGCGCACGGTGTCGGCACCGAAGCGATCGATCATCGACTGCGGGTCCACGCCGTTGTTCTTGGACTTGGACATCTTCTCGGTGCCACCGATTTCCACCGGCAGACCATCGGACTTCAGTACGGCCTTGATGGCGCGGCCCTTGTCGTCGGTCTCGACGTCCACGTCCAGCGGGTTGAACCAGTCGCGGCCGCCCTTGGCGTTGATGCGGTAGTAGGTGTCCGCGATCACCATGCCCTGGGTCAGCAGCTGCTTGAACGGCTCGTCGCTGTCGACCAGGCCGAAGTCACGCATCAGCTTGTGGAAGAAGCGCGAGTAGAGCAGGTGCAGGATGGCGTGCTCGATGCCACCGATGTAGTAATCGACCGGCAGCCAGTAGTTGGCGCGCTCGTCCAGCATGGCATCGGCGTTGTCCGCACAGCAGAAGCGCGCGTAGTACCAGGAGGACTCCATGAAGGTGTCGAAGGTATCGGTCTCGCGCTGCCAGCCATCGCCCAGGTCACTGAAGGACGGCATCTTCTTGATCGGCGAGCCACCGGAGGCGTCGAATTCGACTTCCAGCGGCAGAGCGACCGGCAGTTCGTCGTCGGTCAGCGGGATGGATTCACCGTTCGGGCCATTCTTGACCGGGATCGGCGCGCCCCAGTAACGCTGACGGGAGACGCCCCAGTCGCGCAGACGGAAGTTGGTCTTGACCTCACCACGGCCCTGCTCGACCAGGCGCGCGGCGATGGCATCGAAGGCGCTCTCGAAGTCGAGGCCATTGAAGTCACCGGAGTTGATCAGCACGCCGTGCTCGGTGAAGGCGGCTTCGCTGACGTCGGGCGCATTGCCGTCGGCATCGGCGATCACGGCTTCGATCGGCAGGTCGTACTTGGTGGCGAATTCGTGGTCACGCTCGTCGTGGGCCGGCACGGCCATCACGGCACCGGTGCCGTATTCCATCAGTACGAAGTTGGCGACGAAGACCGGCACTTCACGGCCGGTCAGCGGGTGGATGGCCTTGAAGCCGGTATCCATGCCGCGTTTTTCCATGGTCGCCATGTCGGCTTCGCTGGTGCCGCCACGCGCGCACTCGGCGTTGAACTCGGCAAGCTCCGCATTGTGCTCCGCCGCGGCCTTGGCCAGCGGGTGAGCGGCGGCGACGCCGACGTAGGTCACACCCATCAGGGTGTCCGGACGGGTGGTGAAGACGGTCAGGGATTCCTGCACCTGGCTGGCCTTGGCATCGAGGCCGAAGCTCAGCTCGACACCGCGCGACTTGCCGATCCAGTTGCGCTGCATGGTCTTGACCTGCTCCGGCCACTCGACCTTGTCGAGGTCGGCCAGCAGCTCTTCGGCGTAATCGGTGATGCGCAGGAACCACTGCGGGATTTCCTTGCGCTCGATCAGCGCGCCGGAACGCCAGCCACGGCCGTCGATGACCTGCTCATTGGCGAGCACGGTCTGGTCCGCCGGGTCCCAGTTGACGATGGAACTCTTCTTGTAGACGACACCCTTCTCGACCAGCTTGGCGAAGAACCACTGCTCCCAGCGATAGTATTCCAGGTCGCAGGTGGCGAATTCACGGCTCCAGTCGTAGGCGAAGCCCAGCGCCTTGAGCTGATCGCGCATGTAGGCGATGTTCTCGTGGGTCCACTTGCCCGGCGCGACGTTGTTCTTCATCGCGGCGTTTTCCGCCGGCAGGCCGAAGGCGTCCCAGCCCATCGGCTGCATGACGTTCTTGCCCTGCATGCGCTGGAAGCGCGAGATCACGTCACCGATGGTGTAGTTGCGCACGTGACCCATGTGCAGCTTGCCGCTGGGGTAGGGGAACATCGACAGGCAGTAGAACTTCTCGCGGTTGGCATCTTCCACCGCCTTGAAACACTGATTTTTCTCCCAGTACTGCTGGGCAGCCTGTTCGATCTGATCGGGAGCGTACTGTTGAGAAGTATCCTGTGAATCCATCGGGTCCGTCACTACCTTGGCATTGGCCGCTACCCGTCACCAGGGACAGGCAGGGCGTGAAGAGGTGGGCGGTCACATCGGGATGGGCCGCCGCTGTCTGCGATGGGGTCAAGTCTACCCCAGACGCCAGGACTCAGGTAGGGGAGGCGAGCCCTGTGGCGCCAGGCGAATGCGCTTCATGCTGGCAGTGTCACGCGCTTGATGCGTGTCAGGGACTGGAAGAGTGTGGCTTGTGTCGCAACGCCAACGCCACCATGCTGAAGGTAGAGCGCCATGCCCTCCCGCAGTACGGGAGAAGGTGAAGACACAAGGAGAGTCCATGAGCCAACCACGTGAACCCCGCGATCCCCATGAGCCGATCAGCGCCACGGATCGTGATACGGCTGCCACGTCCTCGCACGACAGTGGCTTTGAAGATACGCCGATGCCCTCGCGCTCAGCTTCCAGTCAGCCGCAAGGCGAAGGTGAAGGTGAAGGACGTCTCGGCGATGCCTATGGGCGAATCCTGACGCGGCTGGAAGACAGCAGCGGTGAGCTGTCGTGGGATAGCCTCAAGGCCGAGCTGGATGAGGCGGTCAAGTTCGAGGCCGAGGTCGAGGAATTCACGCTCGACGAGCTGGCGCTGCTGCGTGCCTGGGTCGAGCGTGACATGCGCGAATTCCGCCGCCACTTGGCGACCGGTGGAGAAGGGATCGCCAGCTGGCTGGGGATCGATCTCTCGGTGCTGTCGCGCAGTGTCAGTTCCGCGCTGATGTCGATCGCGGATCGCACCGTGGTGGACCGCGCCCACTTCGAGGAAGACCTCGAGGCCGCGCGCGCCGACTACACCAGCGGCGAGGTCATCGCGCCGGGGCTATTGCATTGCGTGCACTGCGAGTCGACCACCACGCTCACGCGGCCCAGCGTGCTGGAACCCTGCCATGCCTGTGGACATCGATTCTTCTCGCGTGGCGCGCCGCCCGTCACTCGTCAGCCTCCCGCGGCCGATGAGAGTGATCAGGGCTGATGGCGACACCGTCAGACTGGTTCGCCCCGGCGCATGCCACCTGGAGCGCCGGTCAGCGCCACAAGGCGTTGCAACAGCTGATCGATCACTTCAATCAGCGCCCGCGTCCACGTGAGGCGGGCCTCTTCAAGCAGATCTCCTATTACCTGTTTCTGCTCGCGGATTATCGCTCGGCCAGCCAGATTCTGGCCCAAGGGCATGTGGAGTGTCCGGCCGATGAAGAGATCGCGCTCAATCAGGTGGTGTGTCTGTCGCGCGCCAATGATGCCGCCGGCTCGCTGGCGGCCGGTGAGGCGTTGGCCGCACGAGGCTGTCTCAATCCGGTGCTGTTCGACTCGCTGGCCAGCAGCGCGGCCAGACTCAAGCGCCATGACGAGGCACGCGAGCATGGCAGTCGCGCCCTGGCGCTCAAGGACAAGCAGCATGGGGGCCTGGCGTTGGCGAAGGGCTGGCGGCTGCCCGCTGAATCCCCCTCGGCAGTCGCCGCCGGCAAGACGCGCGTGCTGTCCTTTGGCCTCTGGGGCAAGGGGCCGCGCTACTTGAACGGCATGCTGCATAACCTGCTGTTGGCGCCGGTGCTGTATCCGGGGTGGCGGGTTCGGCTCTATCACGATGACAGCGTGCCCGAAGACTTCCTGGCCCTGGCGCGGGAACTGGACGCCGAGCTGATCGAGCGTCCCTCCAGTGACACCCTGAGACAGCGGCTGTGTTGGCGCTTCGCGGTCGCCGATGACCCGACGGTGGGCTACTTCGTGGTTCGCGACTGCGACAGCGTCATCAGCCTGCGCGAAGTGCGCGCGGTGCAGATGTGGCTGAC
>NZ_CFDJES010000018.1:0-25134 GCF_983723665.1 Cobetia sp.
TTACTTGGCCGGATAGTCGCGCTGCGGGTGGCCGGTGTAGAGCTGACGCGGACGGCCGATACGGTGGCCGCCGGCGATCATCTCGTTCCAGTGGGAGATCCAGCCGATGGTGCGCGACATGGCGAAGATGACCGTGAACATGTTGGTCGGGATGCCGATCGCCTTGAGGATGATGCCGGAGTAGAAGTCGACATTCGGGTACAGCTTGCGCTCGATGAAGTACTCGTCCTCCAGTGCGATCTGTTCCAGACGCTTGGCGATCTTGAGCTGCGGGTCGTCCGCCATGCCCAGCTGCTCCAGCACTTCGTCGCAGGTCTCTTTCATGACCTTGGCGCGCGGATCGAAGTTGCGATAGACGCGGTGACCGAAGCCCATCAGCTTGAACGGGTCTTCCTTGTCCTTGGCCTTGTCGATGAAGCGCTGGATGTTCTCCTCGGACTCTTCACCGATCTCGTCGAGCATGGCCAGTACGGCTTCGTTGGCGCCGCCGTGTGCCGGGCCCCACAGTGCCGCGATACCGGCGCTGATGCAGGCGAACGGGTTGGCACCGGTGGAGCCGGCCAGACGCACGGTAGAGGTCGAGGCGTTCTGCTCGTGGTCGGCGTGCAGCATGAAGATGGTGTCCATCGCCTTGGCGAACACCGGGTTGATCTTGTACTCCTCGCACGGGTTGCCGAACATCATGTACAGGAAGTTCTCGCCGTAGGAGAGGTCATTGCGCGGGTACATGAACGGCTGACCGATGTTGTACTTGTGGCACATGGCCGCCAGGGTCGGCATCTTGGCGATCAGGCGCACGGCGCTGACGTAGCGTTCCTTCTCGTTGGTGATGTTCAGGTTGTCGTGATAGAAGGCGGCCAGGCCACCGACCACGCCGCACAGGATCGCCATCGGGTGGGCGTCGCGACGGAAGCCCTTGAAGAAGTTGACGATCTGCTCATGCACCATGGTGTGGTTGCTGATCAGCTGGGCGAACTTGTCGTATTCCTCGTCGCTCGGCAGCTCCCCGAACAGCAGCAGGTAGCACAGCTCGATGTAGTTGGAGCTCTTGGCCAGCTGGTCGATGGGGTAGCCGCGATGCAGCAGCACGCCTTTCTGGCCATCGATGAAGGTGATGGATGATTCGCAGGCGGCAGTGGAGACGAAGCCCGGGTCGTAGGTGAACATGCCTTCGGCGGTCAGGCCGCGAACGTCGATGACGTCCTGGCCGAGCGTGCCGGAATAGACCGGGAACTCGATGCTCTTGTCGATACCGTCTACTGTCAATGTCGCTTTCTTGTCAGTCATGCCGACCTCCTCATTATTCGCGTAACTCTTTGACTTGCTTGCCATGCCGGGCTTGCATCAATCCCGCCCACTATAGAAGCCCGCGAAAGATTGTCAATTCGCCACACGGCGTAGAGACGCGCGCCATGCTGCTGTGCGTCAGTTCCCCGACGTTTACGTATCCCGTGCCGTCAGGTCGCGTCCTGTTCACTGCATTTTGTGCAATCCGTGGTTGCGGCCCTGCGACGTCATGCCATTTGTCATGCCAATGGCCAACCCCTATAATCCACCGTCGCGCGACTGGCGGGAAATTCGGCTCGGTACCGTGGATGGCCTGCGCCCGAGACCCTTCCTCAAACCACCGCCCCTGCGGGCTTGCGTCCGTGTTGGGCCAAGAGAGTGTGTAAGAGCCGTGAATAGCAAACGACCCGTAAATCTCGATCTGACGACGATAAAGTTCCCTCTCCCTGCGCTGACTTCAATCACCCACCGTATTACCGGCGTGATTCTGTTCGTGGGCCTGGTATTTGCGCTGTGGGCACTCGATGCCTCGCTGTCCTCCCCGGAAGGGTTCGAGGCAGTGCGCGACACCCTGGCGACCAACTTCCTGGCCAAGATCGTGGCCTGGGGCCTGCTGTCTGCCCTCGGTTTCCACTTCGTGGCTGGCATCAAGCACCTGCTGATGGACATGGATATTGGTGTCGAACTGGAAAGTGCTAATCGCAAGGCGCAGGTCACTGTCGTGATCAGTGCTGTTCTCGTGGTCCTGGCGGGAGTCTGGGTATGGTAAACAACATCACCAATTTCAGCCGCAGCGGTCTGTCCGACTGGGTGCTGCAGCGTGTTTCTGCCGTGATTCTGGCAGTCTATTCCGTGTTCATGGTCGGCTACCTGCTGCTCCATCCGAACCTCGACTACACCACCTGGAGTGGTCTGTTCGAGAACACGGCGATGCGCATCTTCTCTCTGATGGCATTCATCTCGATTGCCGCACACGCCTGGATCGGTCTGTGGACCGTGGCGACCGATTACATGAAGCCGACCGCACTGCGTTTCGGTTTCCAGGTCTTCGTCATCCTTGCGTTGTTCATCTTCTTGGTCTGGGGCGTTCAAGTCCTGTGGGGAGCCTGATACATGTCCACCATGCGTAGCCTGACATTCGACGCGATCATCATCGGCGGCGGCGGCGCTGGCCTGCGTGCCGGTCTCGAACTGTCCCAGTCCGGCAAGAAGACCGCCGTGCTGTCCAAGGTCTTCCCGACCCGCTCGCATACTGTCTCTGCCCAGGGCGGTATCACCTGTGCCATCGCTTCTGCTGATCCGAATGATGATTGGCGCTGGCACATGTATGACACCGTCAAGGGTGGCGATTACATCGCTGATCAGGACGCTGCGGAATATATGTGTACCGAAGGCCCGAAAGCGGTCTTCGAGCTTGAGCACATGGGTCTGCCGTTCTCCCGTTTCGACAACGGCCGCATCTACCAGCGTCCGTTCGGTGGCCAGTCCAAGGACTTCGGCAAGGGCGGCCAGGCGGCTCGTACCTGCGCCGCGGCTGACCGTACCGGTCACGCCCTGCTGCACACTCTGTATCAGGCCAACCTGAAGAACGGCACCGTCTTCCTCGACGAGTGGTACGCCATCGATCTGGTCAAGAATGCCAACGGCGATATCGTCGGCGTGATTGCCCTGTGCATCGAGACCGGCGAGACCGTGGTCGTGAAGTCCAAGGCCACCGTTCTGGCCACTGGCGGTGCGGGCCGTATCTACGCCTCCACCACCAATGCCCTGATCAACACCGGCGACGGTATCGGCATGGCACTGCGTGCCGGCCTGCCGGTCCAGGACATGGAAATGTGGCAGTTCCACCCGACCGGGATTCACGGTGCGGGCGTGCTGGTCACCGAAGGTTGCCGCGGTGAAGGTGGCTACCTGGTCAACAAGGACGGCGAGCGCTTCATGGAGCGTTATGCGCCGAACGCCAAGGACCTCGCGGGCCGTGACGTCGTCGCGCGCTCCATGGTGCTGGAAATCCTCGAAGGCCGTGGCTGTGGCGAGAATGGCGACCACGTCTTCCTGAAGCTGGATCACCTGGGCGAGGAAGTGCTGAACAAGCGCCTGCCGGGTATCTCCGAGCTGTCCAAGACCTTCGCGCACGTCGATCCGACCAACGCGCCGATCCCGGTCGTGCCGACCTGCCACTACATGATGGGCGGCATCGCCACCAACGTGCACGGTCAGGCCATCGCACAGAACGAAGACGGCAGCGACCGCATCGTCAACGGCCTCTATGCCGTGGGTGAAGTGGCCTGTGTGTCCGTTCACGGTGCCAACCGTCTGGGCGGCAACTCGCTGCTGGATCTGGTCGTCTTCGGTCGCGCCGCGGGCAAGTACATCGAAAGCGCGCTCAACGAAGGGGTCGAGTACCTCGAGCCGACGCAGAGCGACATCGATGCTGCCCTGGTGCGCCTGAACCGCTGGAACGAGTCCGAAAGCGGCGAGTCCGTGCCGGAACTCAAGCGCGAACTGCAGCAGATCATGCAGAACTCCTTCGGTGTCTTCCGTCAGGAAGACAAGATGGAAGAGGGCGTCAAGCAGCTGTCCGATCTGCGTGAGCGTATCGCCAAGGCGGGTCTGTCCGACAAGTCTCAGGTCTTCAATACCGCGCGTATCGAAGCTCTCGAGCTGGACAACCTGATGGAAGTGGCGGAAGCCACTGCCATTGCGGCCCTGACCCGCAAGGAAAGCCGTGGTGCTCACTCCCGTTACGACTTCCCGGACCGTGATGACGAGAACTGGCTCAAGCATTCTCTGTTCTTCCCGAACGAGAAGCGTGTCGGCAAGCGTGATGTGAACTTCGCGCCGAAGACCGTCGAGCGTTTCGAGCCGAAGATTCGTACCTACTGAGTCTGAACCCAAGGCGCGCGTCGCGACCCGCTCGGGACGCCGCGCCTTCTTTCAGACCAAGTTCGCACTCGCTCGAGTTCACTCTCGCTTGAGTTCGCCGTGATCGAGGTGCGTGCAGGTCACCGCACGCACCTGACCCGTTTGCCCGGAGGGGAAACCATGCTTCAGGTATCCATATACCGCTACAACCCTGAAACCGATACTGCGCCGTACATGCAGGAGTTTCAGGTCGACACCCAGGGTCGTGACCTGATGGTGTTGAACGTGATGGAAATGCTCAAGGAACAGGACAGCTCGCTGGCCTATCGTCGCAGCTGCCGTGAAGGCGTCTGTGGTTCGGACGGCATGAACATGAACGGCAAGAACGGCCTGACCTGTGTCACCGCGCTGTCCGAAGTCGTCAAGGACAACAAACTGGTGCTGCGTCCGCTGCCGGGCCTGCCGGTCGTGCGTGACCTGGTCGTCGACATGAGCATCTTCTACAAGCAGTACGAGCGCATCCAGCCGTACCTGCTCAACGACACGCCGGCGCCGGCCATCGAGCGTCTGCAGTCGCCGGAAGACCGTGACAAGCTCGACGGTCTCTACGAGTGCATCCTGTGTGCCTGCTGCTCGACTGCCTGCCCGTCCTTCTGGTGGAACCCGGACAAGTTCGTCGGTCCGAGCGGTCTGCTGCAGGCCTATCGCTTTCTGGCGGACTCGCGTGACACCGCCACCAAGGAGCGTTTGAGCGAGCTGGACGACCCGTTTGCCGTATTCCGTTGTCGCGGAATCATGAATTGTGTCGCGGTTTGCCCCAAGGGTCTGAACCCGACACGTGCCATCGGCAAGATTCGTGAGCTTTTGCTGGCAAACGCCACTTAAAAGCCGCGCCTTAGCTTGCTATGATGCACGTCAGCTGCGGCAGGGTGTCACACCTTGTCGCAGCGCACAGCTTGCTGAAGCCGGTGCCTTGTGCACCGGCTTTTGACGATAAAAGAAGACTCAGATGGTGAAGGCCTCCATGGTTTCGCCATACAGGGCATAATCGAGTGACGCCGACAGCGCTTGTCAGGCGCCTACCCCACCCCATCAGTCAGGGTGACCGAGAGATGCAAGAAGGCACAATGGAGTTGATGTGGCGCACTTCCCATATGAGCGGGGGGAATGTCCACTACGTAGAAGATCTCTACGAGCGTTATCTTGTCGACCCGAATGAGGTTCCCGACGAGTGGCGCAACTACTTTGATACTCTGCCGCGTCATGACGGCAGCCCCTCCCAGGATGTTCCGCTAGCGCCGATCCGTGATCAGTTCTACGAGATGGGTCGCAACAGTCGCCGCCCGGTGGCTGTCTCTGCGGGCGAAAGCAGCGAGAACAAGAAGCAGGTTCGTGTTCTCCAGCTGATCAACGCCTACCGCTTCCGTGGCCACCAGAAGGCGGATATCGATCCCCTCGGTCTGCGCAAGCCGGCACCGGTACCTGACCTCGAACTGTCCTTCCATCAGCTGTCCGCCGCTGACATGGACGTCGAGTTCCAGACCGGCTCGCTGTTCCTGGGCAAGGATGTCGCTCCGCTGAAGGAAATCCACGCCGCGCTGGAGCAGACCTACTGCCGCAGCATCGGCGCCGAGTTCATGCACATCGTCAACACGGAAGAGAAGCGCTGGCTGCAGCAGCGTTTCGAGTCCGTACGTTCCAAGCCGAACTTCTCACGCGATGTCCGTCATCACGTGCTGGAACGTCTGACCGCCGCCGAAGGCCTCGAGAGCTATCTCGCCAGCAAGTACCCGGGCACCAAGCGCTTTGGTCTGGAAGGCGGCGAATCCTTCATTCCGATGATGGATGAGCTGATCCAGCGCAGCGGCAAGTACGGTACCAAGGAAGTCGTGATCGGCATGGCCCACCGTGGCCGTCTCAACCTGCTGGTCAACCTGCTGGGCAAGAGCCCGTCAGAGCTGATCGAGGAATTCGATGGCAAGAAGCAGATTGCCAAGGGTTCCGGCGACGTGAAGTACCACCAGGGCTTCAGTTCGAATGTCATGACCCCGGGCGGCGAAGTCCACCTGGCGCTGGCGTTCAACCCGTCGCACCTGGAAATCGTCTCTCCGGTGGTGGAAGGCTCCGTGCGTGCCCGTCAGGACCGTCGCGAAGACAGCGAAGGCGACAGCGTACTGCCGATCTCCATCCACGGTGACGCGGCATTCGCCGGTCAGGGCGTGGTCATGGAGACCTTCCAGATGTCGCAGACCCGTGCCTACAAGACGGGCGGTACCGTGCATGTCGTCATCAACAACCAGGTGGGCTTCACCACCTCGCGTGCCGATGACGCTCGCTCGACCGAATACTGCACCGACATCGCCAAGATGGTTCAGGCGCCGATCATCCACGTCAATGGAGATGATCCGGACGCCGTGCTGCACGCCGCTCAGGTCGCCATCGACTACCGTCAGCAGTTCAAGCGTGACGTCGTGCTCGACCTCGTGTGTTACCGCAAGCGCGGTCACAACGAAGCCGACGAGCCGTCCGGCACCCAGCCGCTGATGTACGCCAAGATCAAGACCCAGAAGACTGCCCGCGAGAAGTATGCGGACCGTCTGGTCGAGGAAGGCGTGCTCAGCGCGGAAGAGACCAAGCACCTGGTCGATCAGTACCGTGCTGACCTGGATGCCGGCAACCACGTTGCCAATGCGCTGGTGAAGCAGCCCAACACCGGTCTGTTCGTCGATTGGACGCCGTACCTGGGCCACGAGTGGACCGGCGTTGCCGATACCTCGATGGACATGAAGCAGCTGCAGGCCCTCGCCAACAAGATGTGCGAAGTGCCGGACGGCGTCTCGGTCCAGCGTCAAGTCAACAAGATCTACGAAGACCGTCGCAAGATGGCCGCTGGAGGCATGCCGCTGAACTGGGGCTTCGCCGAGACACTGGCCTACGCCACCCTGGTCGATGCCGACCATCCGGTGCGTATCACCGGTCAGGACGTGGGTCGCGGTACCTTCTCCCACCGTCACGCGGTGGTGCACAACCAGAAGGATGGCGACACCTACGTGCCGCTGCAGCACATCAAGGATGGTCAGGCGACCTTCACCATCCATGACTCCTACCTCTCCGAGGAAGCGGTGCTGGCCTTTGAATATGGCTATGCCACCACCATGCCCAAGGCATTGGTCGTGTGGGAAGCCCAGTTCGGTGACTTCGCCAACGGCGCCCAGGTGGTGATGGACCAGTTCATCTCCTCCGGCGAGAGCAAATGGGGCCGCCTGTGTGGTCTGACCATGCTGCTGCCGCACGGCTACGAGGGTCAGGGCCCGGAGCACAGCTCCGCACGCCTCGAGCGTTACCTCCAGCTGTGTGCCGAGCACAACATGCAGGTATGCATGCCGACCACGCCGGCGCAGATCTATCATCTGCTGCGTCGTCAGGTCATCCGCTCGCTGCGCAAGCCGCTGGTCGTGCTGTCACCCAAGTCTCTGCTGCGTCACAAGGAAGCGACTTCCACCCTCGACGAGCTGGCCGATGGCCGCTTCGAGATGGTGCTGTCCGACAAGGGCAACCTGGAAGCTTCCAAGGTCAAGCGCGTCGTGCTGTGTGCGGGCAAGGTCTACTATGACCTGGCCGCCTATCGCGCCGAGCAGGGCCGTGAAGATGTTGCCATCATCCGTGTCGAGCAGCTCTATCCCTTCCCGAAGGAAGAGCTCCAGGCCGCCATCGCCGACTACGAGAATCTCGAGCAGGTGATGTGGTGCCAGGAAGAGCCGCTCAACCAGGGTGCCTGGTATCAGAGTCAGCACCATATGCGTCAGGTCGCTGAGCAGCACCGTCAGGGGCTTGGCATGAGCCTGGACTTCGCCGGACGCCCGGCCTCTGCGGCACCTGCCGCGGGCTACATGTCCGTTCATAACGAGCAGCAGCGCCAGCTGGTCGACGACGCCTTCAACAAGTAAAGGCTCGCGACCCGCAAGGGCACCGAGAGAGAATTGAGTTAAGGAACTCCAATGGCTATCGATATCAAAGCGCCGTCTTTTCCGGAATCCGTCGCCGAAGGCACTGTGGCGACCTGGCACAAGCAGCCCGGCGACAGCGTCGAGCGTGACGAGCTGATCGTCGAGATCGAGACCGACAAGGTCGTGCTGGAAGTCGTCGCACCGCAGGACGGCACCCTGGGCGAAATCAAGGTTCAGGAAGGCGATACCTGCGAGTCCGAGCAAGTGCTGGGCTCCATCGGTGATGCAGACGCCGCTGCATCTTCAGACGCCAAGGACGACTCCGCCGCTGAAGAGAGCAAGGACGACGCCAAGGCCGACAGCAAGCCGGCCGCCGGTGGCGAAGGCAAGACGCTGGAAGTCAAGGCGCCGAGCTTCCCGGAATCCGTTGCCGAAGGCACCGTCGCCACCTGGCACAAGAAGGTCGGTGAAGCCTGCGAGCGCGACGAGCTGATCGTCGAGATCGAGACCGACAAGGTCGTGCTGGAAGTCGTGGCTCCGGCCGACGGCGCCCTGAGCGAGATCAAGGTCGAGGAAGGCGATACCTGCGAGACCGAAGCCGTGCTGGCACTGTTCAGCGCTGGTGCTTCCGGTGGCGCCGCGCCGGCCGCTGAGGCAAGCGACGACAAGTCCGGCTCTGACGAAGGTCAGGACGAGAAGGTCGGCGACAAGATCCTCGCCCCGGCAGCGCGCAAGATGGTCGCCGAGCACGATCTGGACGTCAGCAAGCTGGTCGGTACCGGCAAGGGCGGTCGCGTGCTGAAGGAAGACGTGGCCAAGGCCGTCAAGGAAGGCACTGCGGCCAAGTCCGCTGCCAAGCCGGCTGCCAAGTCCGGCGCTTCCAAGTCCGATGCCAAGGCCGCGCCGAAATCTGCACCGACCTTCGAGGGCGAGCGTCCCGAGAAGCGCGTGCCGATGAGCCGCATGCGTCAGACCATCGCCAAGCGTCTGGTCAATGCCCAGCAGACTGCCGCCATGCTCACCACTTACAACGAAGTGGACATGAGCGCGGTGATGGAACTGCGCAAGCAGTACAAGGACACCTTCCAGAAGGTGCACGACACCAAGCTCGGCTTCATGGGCTTCTTCGTCAAGGCGGCCACCGAAGCGCTCAAGCGCTTCCCGGACGTCAATGCCTCCATCGACGGCACCGACATCGTCTACCACGGTTACCAGGACATCGGTGTGGCCGTGTCTTCCGACCGCGGTCTGGTCGTGCCGGTGCTGCGTGATACCGACAGCATGAAGCTCGCCGATGTCGAAAAGACCATCGTCGACTTCGGTCAGCGTGCCCGCGCCGGCAAGCTGGGCATCGATGAGATGCAGGGCGGTACCTTCACGATCACCAACGGCGGCATCTTCGGTTCCCTGATGTCCACCCCGATCCTGAATCCGCCGCAGACCGCCATCCTGGGCATGCACAAGATCCAGGAGCGTCCGATGGCCGTGAACGGTCAGGTCGTCATCCGTCCGATGATGTATCTGGCACTGTCCTACGATCACCGCATGATCGATGGCAAGGATGCAGTCCAGTTCCTCGTCGCCATCAAGGACCTGCTGGAAGATCCGGCTCGTTTCCTGCTCGACGTCTGAGACCGCAATGTCTCACGCCCTTGAGAATCTCGAGGGCGTGAGCGGCCCCGGCGGGTGGCACTGACACTCGCCGGGTTGCCAACCCGAATCGAACTGCACCAACAGGAAGAGACATGGCCGATAAATTTGATGTGATCGTCATTGGCGCTGGCCCTGGTGGCTATGTTGCCGCTATCCGCGCTGCTCAGCTGGGTCTGAAGACCGCCTGCGTCGAGAAGTGGGTCAACAAGGAAGGCAAGGTCGTTCACGGCGGTACCTGCCTGAACGTCGGCTGCATTCCGTCCAAGGCATTGCTGGAAACCTCGCACAAGTACGTCGAAGCGCGTGATGAATTCGCCGAACTGGGCATCAAGGCCGACGGCGTCGAGATCGACGTGGCCAAGATGATCGAGCGCAAGGCGCAGATCGTGAAGAACCTGACCGGCGGTATCTCCGGTCTGTTCAAGGCCAATGGTGTCACCGCGCTGGAAGGTACCGGCAAGGTGCTGCCGAACAAGCAGGTCGAAGTGACCGATCACGACGGTGGCAAGGCGACCTACGAAGCCGAGAACATCGTCATCGCGTCCGGTTCCGTGCCGGTCGAGATTCCGCCGACGCCGCTGACCGAAGGTCTGATCGTCGATTCCACCGGCGCGCTCGAGTTCGACGAAGCGCCGAAGCGTCTGGGTGTCATCGGTGCCGGTGTCATCGGTCTCGAGCTCGGTAGCGTGTGGAGCCGTTGCGGTTCTGAAGTCACCGTGCTGGAAGCGGTCGACAGCTTCCTGCCGATGGTCGATGCGGCCGTCGCCAAGGAAGCCCAGAAGCTGCTCAAGAAGCAGGGGCTGGACATCAAGCTCGGCGCCCGTGTGACCGGTTCCGACATCAAGGACAGCGAAGTCGTCGTCAAGTACACCGACGCCAACGGCGAACAGGAACAGACCTTCGACAAGATCATCGTCGCGGTCGGCCGTCGTCCGTACACCCAGAGCCTGCTCGACAGCGATGTCGGCATCAATCTGGACGAGCGTGGCTTCATCCACGTCGACGACCAGTGCGCGACCAGCGTGCCGGGCGTCTACGCCATCGGCGACGTGGTGCGTGGCCCGATGCTGGCGCACAAGGCCTCTGAAGAGGGCGTGATGGTTGCCGACATCATCGCCGGCCACAAGGCCGAGATGAACTACGACGCCATCCCGAGCATCATCTACACCTTCCCGGAAGTGGCGTGGGTCGGCAAGACCGAACAGCAAGCCAAGTCCGAAGGCATCGAAGTCAAGACCGGCAGCTTCCCGTTCGCGGCAAGCGGTCGTGCCATGGCCAACAATGCCACTGAAGGTCTGGCCAAGATCATTGCCGACGCTGAGACTGATCGCGTCCTGGGCGTTCATATCATCGGCCAGCATGCCGGTGAGCTGATCGCACAGGGTGTGACTGCCCTCGAGTTCGGCGCAAGCGCCGAAGACCTCGCACTGATCTGCACGGCTCACCCGACACTGTCGGAAGCCGTGCACGAAGCCGCGCTGGCCGTTGACGGGCATGCGATTCACATCGCAAACCGCAAGAAGCGCAAGTAAGCGTCCTTCCGAACAAGAGGCGCGTCGCCCCGGCCAGGCCGGGGCGAACGGTGGCAGTGGCATCTTGCGACTGCCGTTCGAGTCTAATGCAACCAATGGCATGACACGATGAACCTTCACGAATATCAGGCAAAACAACTTTTTGCCGACTATGGCCTGCCGGTGTCCAAGGGCTTTGCCGTTGACACCCCGGAAGACGCTGCTGAAGCGTGCAAGAAGATTGGCGGCGACAAGTGGGTCGTCAAGGCACAGGTCCACGCAGGTGGCCGCGGCAAGGCTGGCGGCGTCAAGCTGGTCGACAGCGCACAAGCCGCTTCCGACTTCGCGACCCAGTGGCTGGGCAAGAACCTGGTGACCTACCAGACTGACGAAAACGGTCAGCCGGTCACCAAGATTCTCGTCGAGAACTGCACCGACATCGCCGAAGAGCTGTACCTGGGCGCCGTCGTTGATCGCACCACTCGTCGCATCGTCTTCATGGCTTCCACCGAAGGCGGCGTGGAAATCGAGAAGGTTGCTGAAGAGACGCCGGAAAAGATCCTGAAAGCCGAGATCGATCCGCTGGTCGGCGCACAGCCGTACCAGGCGCGTGAACTGGCCTTCAAGCTGGGTCTGAACCCGACCCAGATCAAGCAGTTCACCAAGATCTTCCTGGGTCTGGCGAAGATGTTCGCCGACAAGGATTTCGCGCTGCTGGAAATCAACCCGCTGGTCATCACCGACGAAGGCAACCTCCACTGCCTCGACGGCAAGATCAACATCGACGCCAACGCCGTCTACCGTCACCCGGACCTGCAGGCGATGCACGATCCGTCTCAGGAAGACGAGCGTGAAGCGCATGCTGCCAAGTTCGAACTGAACTACGTTGCCCTCGACGGCAACATCGGTTGCATGGTCAACGGCGCAGGCCTGGCGATGGGCACCATGGACATCGTCAACCTGTCTGGCGGCAAGCCGGCCAACTTCCTCGACGTGGGTGGCGGTGCTACCAAGGAACGCGTTGCAGAAGCATTCAAGATCATCCTGTCCGACGACAACGTCAAAGCTGTTCTGGTGAACATCTTCGGCGGCATCGTGCGTTGTGACATGATCGCCGAAGGCATCATCGGTGCCGTCGAGCAGGTCGGTGTCAACGTGCCGGTCGTGGTGCGTCTGGAAGGTAACAACGCTGAACTCGGCGCCAAGAAGCTGGCCGAAAGCGGTCTGAACATCATCGCTGCTACCAGCCTGACTGACGCGGCGCAGCAGGTTGTCAAAGCTGCGGAGGGCAAGTAATGAGCATTTTGATCGACAAGAACACCAAGGTGATCTGCCAGGGCTTCACTGGCGGCCAGGGTACCTTCCACTCTGAACAAGCCATCGCCTACGGCACCAAGATGGTCGGTGGCGTGACGCCGGGCAAGGGTGGTCAGACTCACCTGGGCCTGCCGGTGTTCAACACCGTCGCCGAAGCCGTTGCCGAGACTGGCGCTGAAGCGTCCGTCATCTACGTGCCGGCACCGTTCTGCAAGGATTCCATCCTTGAAGCGGCCAATGCAGGCATCAAGCTGATCGTCTGCATCACCGAAGGCGTGCCGACTCTCGACATGCTGGAAGTCAAGGTCAAGTGCGACGAGCTGGGCGCGCGCGTCATCGGTCCGAACTGCCCGGGTGTCATCACTCCGGGTGAGTGCAAGATCGGTATCATGCCGGGTCACATCCACCAGCCGGGCAAGGTCGGTATCGTGTCTCGTTCCGGCACCCTGACCTACGAAGCCGTCAAGCAGACCACTGACCACGGTTTCGGTCAGTCCAGCTGTGTCGGTATCGGCGGCGACCCGATCCCGGGTTCCAACTTCATCGACATCCTCGAGATGTTCGAGAAGGACCCGAAGACCGAAGCCATCGTCATGATCGGCGAGATCGGCGGTTCTGCTGAAGAAGAAGCTGCTGCCTACATCAAGGCGAACGTCACCAAGCCGGTCGTCTCCTACATCGCTGGTGTGACTGCGCCTCCGGGCAAGCGCATGGGCCATGCAGGCGCCATCATCTCCGGCGGCAAGGGTACTGCCGACGAGAAGTTCGCGGCTCTGGAAGCAGCTGGCGTCAAGACTGTGCGTTCACTCGCGCAGATCGGCGATGCCATCAAGGAAGTCACTGGCTGGTAAGCCATTGATCTCCTGACAGCGATCGGCGCCAAGCGGATCGCATGTCACCGAAAGGGCAGGCCCACAGGGCCTGCCCTTTTTTCGTTTCTGGCCCTCACCAGTCTCTCTAGTGCATGCCGGCGGGGCTACCTGCGGCCGGTGACGTTCGCGAGGAGCGAGGTGTTTCACGGGTACAGGCGTGACAGGTGCGTTCATATCAAGCAGTTGCTAATCTGATGTCTGTTCATTGGCACCTGACCAAGCGACACGTGCAGATGCCCCACGGCGCAACACGACTCACTGATAAGGATGTTCCATGCTCAAGTCATTCCCCGCCCTTACGCGCTCCGCGCGCCTGCTGGCGTTGCTGTCCCTGCCGTTGGCTGCTGGCATGCCGCTGTCTGCCAGTGCAGATTCCGGCGCGGCGGCAGCCTCCGCCCCTGAAGCTTCAGCGAGCATGCAGGTGCCTGCCAAGGGCATCGAGTCGGTGACCAGTCGTGATGATGTTGCCTCCGTCCAGGCGCGTCTCGAGACGGCGCTCAAGGCCAAGGGACTGAAGCTGTTCAGCGTCATCGATCATGAGGCGGGAGCCGAGAAGGTGGGCATGGAGCTGCCCGCGACGCATACCGTCATTTTCGGTAATCCCAAGGTGGGCACTCTGTTGATGCAGTGCAACGGGGCGGCCGCCCTGGACCTGCCGCAGAAGATGCTGATTCGCGCCGTGGAGGGCGGCAGCGTGATCGAGTGGAATGACCCCCAGTACATGGCCAATCGTCATGATCTGGGCGACTGCAAGCTGCCGCTGGACAAGATCGCCGGGCTGCTCAAGGGGCTGGCCGCCGAAGCGGCGGGTCAATGAAGGCAGCGCTCATCACGTGTCGATGCTGATATCGTGAACTGACAGCGGGCGCTGCCAATCAAGCAGGACGAGAAACAAGCAGGACGAAAAAGCCGGGCTCCTCATGGAGTCCGGCTTTTTGATGTTCCCCTGCCAAGGACTGCCTGTCTTGAAGGGCCGCTTACAGAGCATCACCGTGCTGCTTCAGCCACTGTACGGCGCGGTCCGGGTAGTCAGTGAAGACACCATCGACCCTGGCGTCGACGAAGAAGGCGCGCAGCATGTCATCGTAATCGCTGGCCCAGTCGGGGATGCGCCCTTCATCGAGGCGGAAGGTGTAGGGCATCACGATCAGGCCCTGCGCATGGGCTTCCTCGACCATTGGTGTGACCTTGATGTCGTCCCGGGTCGAGCTGTCCTCGATCACCATCGGCTTCCACGGCCCGATGCCATCGGCGTAGGTGGCGATGCGTTGCATGCCTCCCTCCTGATACATCCAGTCATAGTCGTAGGGCTCAAGCTTGCCCTCCGCATCCGGCTGGAAGGTCATGTCCCAGCGGGTCTCGCCCATCAGCTGCACCAGACGCAGGTTCATCTCCAGTTCGGGCTGCAGCGTGTCGTGGATGCGCTTGAGGCCATTGGGATCGAAGACCTGCACGACGGCATTGTCATCCTGCGCGACGTAGCCGTACTGCTTGAGGGTCTCGAGCACGGCTCGCGAGACCTGCTTGCCTTCCGACTGGTGGAACCAGGGCGCCTTGATCTCCACATACAGGCCGACATCGCGTCCGGTGGAGTGATTCAGGCCCTGAATCATCTCGATCTCTTCACTCAGGGTGTGCAGGCCGAAGTGCGACTTGCCCAGCGGGAAGCGCTCAGGGTAGTCGGCGACCTGCTCGCCATCCTTGACGGTGAAGCCCTCGCTGAACGCCAGCTTGCGCAGCTCGTCCAGCGTGAAGTCGATGGCGTAGTAGCGGCCATCATCACGCGCACGCTCGGGGAAGACCTCGGCGACATTGGTCACGCGGTCCAGGAAGCGGTCGTGCAGTACCACCAGCTGGTCATCCTTGCTCATCACCACATCCTGCTCGAGGAAGTCGGCGCCCTGGGCGTAGGCCATCGCCTTGGCCGCGAGGGTGTGCTCCGGCAGGTAGCCCGAGGCACCCCGGTGGGCGACCACGACCTTGTCGGTGCCATGGCCGGGGTCGATGCTGCGCAGGGGCCTGTCATCAGCGAGTGCCACTGAGGTCGAGGTGGCCAGCAGCGAGCCGACCACGCCCATCATGGCCAGCGGGCGGCGAATGCGGGCGGAAGTCGGGTGACGCTGGGAAGGATGCGGCATGTGAGATCACCTTGAGCTGTGGTTATTGTATGGCCGTTCAATAAAGCCGCCTGCCAACATAACAAAGTCTTATTAATATGGCGATGATCAAGTGTTTTTCATGATGATGTCTGCAGCGATGCTCGCTCGCCCCGTCATGTGGCTGCCGAGCGACGCTTGAGCAAGCTTCCCAGCATGCTGCGTCCCGCCATCACGAAGAACACCGGGGCGCCGGCGATCAGGTAGAAATAGAAGGTCACCGCTCGCCAGATCACCACGGCCGCCGCGGCACTGGCGGCGCCGATCATCGGGCTGAGCAGGGCAGTGGAGGACAGCTCCGCACCTCCGGCACCGCCGGGCAACAGCGTCAGCTGGCCCGCCGCCAGAGAGAGCATCTGCACGATGAAGGTCCAGCTCCAGTCGATGTCCTGCCCCAGTCCGGACACGGCCAGATAGAGGATCGAGTAGCGCAGCAGCCAATGGGCACAGCAGAGCAGGAAGATCAGGCTCAGCGTCAGGCGCGGCAGGGCGAGTGTCTCGACCAGCGCATGGCGGAAGTGGATCAGGCCCCGCGCCAGCTTGATGCGTGAGCGATGGCGTACCTTGAGCCAGCGCAGCAGGCGTCCGCTGGTCTTGAGCAGGCGCCGATGATGCTTGCCCAGCGCGGCCAGCAGGCCAAAGCCGATGATCAGCAACAGCGCCGGCACGGCCAGCATCCACCCCAGGCGCAGGTCGATGGTATGCGAGAGGGCGTAGAGCCCGATGCTGGCCAGCGCCGAGAGGAAGAACAGCATGTCGGTGATCTGATCGACCGCGAATACCGCCGTGGCCTGTGCCGGGCGTACCCCCTGACGTGACAGCAGCCCCATCAGGGTAAGCGGGCCGCCACTGCCGCCGGGGGTGGCGCTGATGGCGAACTCGGTCGCCATCACCATGCCGACGGCGCGGCGTTGCCCCAGGTGACCGCCCCGCCCGGCCAGCAGCAGACGCAACCGGCCGGCGTTCAGGTTCCAGCACATCACGATCATGCCCAGCATCAAGAGAAAGGTGTCGAGGGGGAACTGGCGCAACTGGCCGCCCAGTCCGCTGCCGCCCAGCACCAGCGGTATCGCGATGACCATCACAAGGCCAGCACCCAGTAACCAGAGGGCACGATTCATGGCAGATTCCCGCAGCGGGTTGTCACAAGGCCCATACGACGGGACTCATCCGGTAGGTGGGTCTCAGGCAGCACTGTGAGCCGCCTGGTGCGAGTTCAGTTGCGCCGTGTCAGACGTGGCGGGGGTGAGCAGCCCCTGCTGCGTCAGCCAGCCGATCTTGGTCATCGGCTGGCGCCCTTCATCGAGCAGGCGCTCGACCAGCGTCAGCCAATACTGGCGTGAGCGTGCATGACGCATGTCGACCGGATGCAGGCCCAGACGCAACACCGGCGTCTGTTGCTCGCGGCTCAGCTTGCGCTGCGTCACCCACTGCGACATCAGGCGGCGTGGCGCCGAGCGTGCGCTCCACACGAGTCCGGGCGCATCGATGACCGTGAAGTCAGGCAGTCGATAGAGATGCTGGGGGTCGCTGGTGTAGCGGAAGTCGAGGGACTTCAGGGCCTTGCGAGTGCCGTCACTCATCAGCCAGGCAGGGGCCACGAAGCCATCCAGCGGCCAGCCAAGACGCTTGAAGAGTGCGGCACCTTCCAGCAGGCGTCGTCTGGCTTCGGCCTCATCGAGGGGGTAGAACTCGCCTTCCCAGGTCAGCACGCGGCGCATCAGGTAATCGCGCGGGGTGCGGGGGGCTGGCGCGTCATCGCAGTGATGGAAGCCATGCAGGGCAAGCTCGTCCCCCTGTTGGCGGCGAGAGTCCAGCAGGGCGATGAATTCCGGAGCGTCTTCCAGGGCGCTGCGATGATGGAAGTCAGGCACCACCAGCCAGGTGATCGGGCAGGGGTGGTTCAGGCGTTCCTGGCAGAGGGCATCCACCTCGGCGACGAAGTCCCGGTAGTCGGTCCAGGTCTCGGGCGCGACATCATGCAGGACCAGCAGAAAGTGCTGCTTGGCAGCCGGCGATTCAGCCATGGGTCACCTCCTCGAGTACCGGTTGCATGCGAGTCCCGGTGACCGCGTGATAATGCCCGAGCAGACCATCCACGACACGGTCCCAGGCATGGTGCTTCTCGACATGACGCCGCGCCTGGCGACCCAGTGCGGCGGGGTCATTGGCGAAGACTTCCTGCACGGCACGCGCCATGGCATGCGGCGAGTGCGGGTTGCACAGCTGACCGCAGCCCAGTGGCACATTCTCGGCCAGCGCGCCGGCGCGTGCCGCCACCACCGGCGTGCCGCAGGCCATGGCTTCCAGTACCACCAGACCGAAGGTTTCCTGGGTGCCGGCATGCAGCAGCACATCCACCGAGGCCACCAGACGCGCCACTTCGGTGCTGCTGCAGAAATGCCCGGTCACGCTGACATTGTCGGGCAGATGTCGCGGCATGCCCGAGCCGATCAACAGCAGATGGTAGTCGGGGCCGAGCAGGCGGGCGGCCTCCAGCAACTCATCCAGATTCTTCTCGCGTGAGCCGCGTCCGGCGAAGGCCAGCAGGCGCACGTGGTCTTCCAGGCCAAGCTCGCGGCGCAGGCTCTCATCGCGGCAGTCAGGGTGGAAGGTGGAAAGATCGACACCGAGTGGCTGGATATGGACATTGTCGACGCCGAGCCGGTCGAGCCGGTCGGCCATCACCTGGCTGGGGGCCAGCACGCGGTCAAAGTGGCGATAGAGGCGTTTGACGTAGCGATCGACGTTGGCCCCTGACCACTCGCCCAGGCGATTGGTGATCAGGCGCGGCAGGTCCGAGTGATAGAAGCCCAGCACCGGGACATCGAGCTTGCGACCGGCATCGAGTGCCGCCCACGCCGTGACGTAGGGGTCGCCGGCCTCGATGACATCCGGCTGCAGTGCCAGCAGCGTGCTGACCCAGCCGCCCCGGCGCAGGGGGAAGCGATAGCCGTTGCCGAAGGGAATGGGCGGTGCCGGCACGCTGTAGAGGTCATCACTGACACTGGTGGTCTCGCCGGGGACCAGCAGGCTGTGACGAACATCAGGCCGCGTCCGTAGACGTCGTCGCTTGGCTTCCAGGTAGGTTCTGACCCCGCCACTGGAGGGGGCATGGAACATGGTCATGTCAGCGATATGCACACGGACTCCTCAAGACCGCTTTACCGGTCGTGCGCGATGAAGATGAATCCCGACGTCACTGCCCGCCATGGCTGCCTTGTCGTGCTTCAGGGTGCTCCCGGGTGCTTGAGAAAGACGCAATCGAGCACGCAGATTCCAGCAAGCCAGTGGCAATGACGAACGAGCCTCTGGTCAAGTCATGGGGGGAACCCGACGTGAAACCAAGGGCACGAGGCATGACATGCGGTGTCGCGCGTGACGAGACGCCTCGCCACGCGATGTTCCACACTGCGGCTGGCAATGACGTTACATCAGGAGATGACTGGTCTGTGTGACAACAGGGAACAATGTTGGTGCGATGCGCTCCCGCTCTCGGACATTTGTCATCAAGCTCCTGGCATCACGCCCCTGGCATCACGCCCCTGGCATCAGGTTCACTGCGAGGGGAGGGAAGAAAGACGTTTTGCCATGCTGGCGTGCTCCAGCAGGGAGTGCGGCAGCTGGACTCTGGTCAGTGCTGCGCAAGAGAAGCCCTACGACAGGCAAAAAAAGACCCTGTCCGGAGCCACCGGACAGGGCAAGTGCGTGCACTACAGGAATACAGGGGGCGACAGGGGGGGAGGGTCGCCGGAGCGGGCATTGCAGGGTCTAGCAGTGGATCGACTCAGTCATGTCTGGCATCCGTGCCTGGTGTTGCATGGGGTCCTGGCATCGTTATCTGTCCTGATGGAGGGAGATCGGGCGTCATCACGCCAGTCCATGCTGGGAAAGGTGCAGGGCGCTGGGCATGGCCTGGCCAAGCTCCTGCGAGAAGGCGGCTTCCGGCTCGGCTGGGCGCTGGCTGGCGAGCAGCACAAGGCTCAGCAGCAGGCCGGCGGCCAGCAGCAGACGGTTGCGGGTCCGGCGGCGATCACGTTCCAGCAGCATCGCGACATGTTCCATCGCTTCACGTTGAATCTCACGCTGGCGCTCCGGAGAGGTGGAGCTGCCATCCGAGCTTCTGCCTGAGATGCTGTCTGCTCCGGCGTCGACACGGGCATAGCTCATGGCCGGGTGACGAACGATGGCGGCATGCTCGGCCAGGTGACGCAGTGAGGTAGCTGCAGTGGAGCGATGAGTTTTCATTTCCGGGTCCTCGCATGGACGAACTTCATCAGGGACAGGCTTCAGTCATTCGCGCTTGGTCAATCCAGTAACGCTGCAGCAGTGAAAGCAGATGTCGTGTGTCGATGTGAGGAGTATAGCGTGAGCTTCTGTTTCACAAAATTACAATTTTTCACGCTTGGCACACGATGCGTATACGTAATGCACAAGAACGAAAAACGCCCCGGGCGCAGAGCGCTCCGGGGCGTAGATGGCCGTGGCAATTGCCCGTGATGACAAGGCAGTTACATACGGCAGTGGTGGGTCGCGGCTTATTCGGCCGGACGACCTACCAGTGAACGACGCTCTTCACGGGCTTCGGTCAAGGAGACCTTGATGATGTCGCCCAGTGAGTAACGCAGCTCGTCTTCGATGCGCACGCGGCCTTCCTTGTCATCGATCGCGACCTTCTTGCGATCGCTGTGGATCAGCGGTGCCGGAATGAAGACGCTGGCGCCATTCTCTTCCAGACGCACACGCATGCCGCCACGACGGATGTCGATGATCTCGCCAGTGAAGACCTGCTGTTCTTCGGCGGCCTTGGTCAGGTAGCGCACGTAGAGCCAGTCCTTCACATCGCGCTCGGCCATGCGGTTGAGACGACGGCGTTCGCTGAGGTGCTCGGTCAGCTGCTCGGTGGCTTCCGCCGGCACGTCCTGGCCGAGAATCACGCGCTTGATCAAGCGGTGGTTGACCATGTCGCCGTACTTGCGGATCGGAGAGGTCCAGGTCGCGTAGGCTTCCAGACCCAGACCGAAGTGCGGTCCCGGCTGAGCGGACATCACGGTGTAACCCTGGAAGCGACGCATGCGCACGTCCAGCCAGGTGTCTTCGCGGCTGTCCAGCTCCTGACGGATCAGGCGGTAGCCTTCCAGGCTGCCCAGCTGTTCCGGCGTGGCGGTGATGTTCTGGCCAGCCAGGAACTCGATGGTGTCGTCGTACTTCTCCGGTGCGAAGCCCTGGTGCACGTTGAAGATACCGTGACCGATGTGCTTGGAGAGCAGACGTGCGCAGCTCAGGTTCGCGGTGATCATGGATTCTTCGATCATGCGATTGCTGATGCGGCGGTGGTCGGCACGTACGTTGAGCACGTTGCCTTCCTCATCCAGCTCGAACTCGAAGTCCGGACGCTCGCGGAAGACCTGGGAATTGCGTGCACGCCAGGCGATACGCGCCTGGGTGAAGGCTTCCAGCTGACGCAGACCTTCGGCCAGCTCTTCGGTTTCCGGCTTCCAGCTGCCTTCCTGGCCTTCGATCCAGTCTGAGACGTTGTCGTAGGTCAGGCGGTGGTGGGAGCGCATGGTGGCCGCGAAGAACTTCGGCTCGCCGATCACGCCATCGGTATCGATGTCGACGATGCACATCAGCGTCGGACGGTCTTCACCTTCCTTCAGCGAGCACAGGTCGTCGGCCAGGATTTCCGGCAGCATGGTGACGTTCTGGCTCGGCAGGTAGACGGTGAAGGAGCGCGTGCGCGCCTCTTCGTCGACACGGCTGCCTTCCGGCACGTAGGCGGTCGGGTCCGCGATGGCGATGCTCAGGGTCCAGCCGCCTTCCGGGCGCTCGACGATGTGCAGGGCGTCATCCATGTCACGCGTCTTCTCACCATCGATGGTGAAGAAGGGCACGTGGGTCATGTCTTCGCGAGTCAGGCCTTCCTCGAGCAGCGGCCAGTCAGTGCCGCCCTCCGGAGAGGCCTGTTCCAGCGCGTGACGTGCCAGGGTGACGCGCCACGGCACACGCGGGTTGTCCACGGTGGCGATGACTTCCTCGATCTGGGCGAAGAAGCTGCGGTCGTCCTTGCGCATCGGGTGACGCAGCAGACGTGCCACGACCCAGTCGCCATCATTGAGGGCTTCCTCATTGATGCCACGCTTCACGCGCGCTTTCATGCGCGTGTTGATGGAGGGGTGGTCCGGCATCACGTTCAGGCGGCCATCACGCTTGCCGACACGAGCGACGAAGCGATCGACACCCGTCTCAATCAGCACTTCCGGCTGTACGGACTTCTTCTCACCTTCCACCTTGACGGTCGCTTCGACGGTATCGCCGTGCAGTACCTGCTTCATGGCGGGTGGCGGCACGAAGAAAGACTCGCCGTCATCGCATTCGAGGAAGCCGAAGCCCTTGTCGGTGCCTTTGATCACCCCCGTGACACGGGGAATTTCCTGGCGGATTTGATCTTTCAGCTGCGCCAGCAGCGAATTGTTCTGCAGCATTTCGGAAGTTCTGTTGGCGGGGTCAGTGGCTCACTATACGGACATGGAGCATGGGGGGAAAGCTACCAGATGGCCCAACGCCCGCGCGGGCTGCGCGCAGGCGTGGATGAGCGGCAGGTCAAGCTTGGGCAAGCCTGGCGAAAGCGGCCTGCCAGTGCGCTTTGCCATAGGCTCAGGCGCGCACTCAGTTGGCGGTCGTCGTGGCGTTCAGCAGACCCGAAACCGGCGTATCACCGTCGAACAGGGTGAAGATGGGCGCCTTGCGATGACGGCCGCCGATCTCGCGGGCCTTGATCAAGCCGAGCAGGAACTCGGCGACATTGGCGCGCGAGACCTGCATCTCGTCGGAGTCATCGGCGCTTTGTGTCAGCCTGCCGCTGCCGCTCTCGTTGGTGAGACGGCCGGGCTTGACGATGACGTGACGCAGGCCACTCTCGGCGAGGCACAGGTCAGCGGCCTTCTTGGCCGCGAAGTAGGGGCGCATCGCCGCCGGACCGGCCAGCGGTGTCTCGGAGCGAATCGAGCTGACCTGAATCACGCGCGATAGCCCGAATTCGGCGGCCAGCTCCGCGGTGCGCATCGCACCATGCAGGTCGATGGTCAGTGTCTTGTCCGGGCCGGTATTCGGGCCGGAGCCCGCGACGAACACCGCCTGATCGCAGCCATAGAAGGCCTGGCGCATCTCGCCTTCCAGATCGCCCAGAACCGTCGGGATGCTGCGTTCATGGAACCAGCTCTGCTGCTCGGTCGAGCGGATCATCGCCACGACGGGTTCGCCGGCGGCCTGAGCCTTCTCGCAGAGTTGACGACCGATCTTGCCGTTGGCACCGATGATGAGCGTCTTGCGCATGCTGTCTGCTCCTTCGCGAATCAAATGGCGAGGCGGCTGGCGAGTGACCTTCCCACTCACAGCCACGCCCCTCCTGGTACAGCAAGGTCTGCGGGCTGAGCCACGTGACTTCAAGGGGACTGCTGTTCGATGGCGGGCATTACGCGGCGACTCGCTCGCGGGATGAAGTCTGCGATGGACAAGCATTAAAGGCGGCTGTCATCTCTGTCTGTGGCACGGGAGCCTTGCTAGGATGGCGCTGCCAGGCACGACTCCCTCAAGATTGCGCCAACGACAAGGATGCCCGATGAGCCGCATAGCCCACCCCGCCACTGATGATCACAGCGACACCGCCGCATGGCACGGCGCCGCCTTCCCCTCCGAGAGCGCGATCCGGGTCGGGCTGATCGGTTATGGCATGGCGGTGCGCACCTTCCACGCGCCCTTGATCGAGGCCACGGACGGGCTGGCGTTGGTGGCGCTGTCCACCTCGCGGCCCGAGGTCGTCAGGGCCGAGCGCCCACAGCTGGAGGTGGAGGCCACCCCGGAGGCCTTGCTTGCGCGTGACGATATCGATCTGATCATCATCGCGACGCCCAACGAGACCCACGCCCCGCTGGCCTCTGCGGCGCTGGCGGCAGGCAAGCATGTGGTCGTCGACAAGCCCTTCACGGTGACGCTTGAAGAAGGCGAGGCCCTGACCCGCCAGGCCGAGCAGGCCGGCCGGGTGCTGGCGGTATTTCACAATCGGCGCTTCGATGCCGACTTCCTGACGCTGGCGGAATTGATCAACGACGGCACGCTGGGGCGCATCGCGCATCTGGAATCCCACTTCGACCGCTTCCGCCCGACGGTGCCGAACCGCTGGCGTGAGCAGGCACTGCCCGGCAGCGGCCTGTGGTATGACCTCGGCCCGCACCTGCTGGATCAGGCGCTGTGCCTGTTCGGCGAACCAGCCGCCATCCAGCTCACGCGTCGCGCCCAGCGCGAAGGCGCGGTGACCGATGATTTCTTCCACGCCGTGCTCGATTACGCCCACCATCCAAGGCACCCCGGTCTGGTGGTGGAGCTGCACGCCAGTGCACTGACGGCGGCGCCGACGGCACGCTTCGCCGCGCACGGCACCCGTGGCAGCTATGTGGTGTTCGGGCTCGACCCTCAGGAAGATTGTCTCAAGGCCGGTGACTGGCCCTCGCGTGACCCGCAGGAGCGCCAGGCGCGCCAGTGGGGGCGGGATGCACGTCCGGGAATGCTGACTGTGCTGGAGGCCGACCCGGACGGCGCCGAGGGCGAGCAGGTGCTGGTGGGCGGCACCCATCAGGGTCGCGATGGCGACTATCCTGCCTGGTATGCGGGGCTGCGCGACTGCATTCGCGGCCAGGGCGGCAACCCGACCTCACCCCATGAGGCGCTGCGCGTGATGAAGTGGCTGGAGGCCGGCATCGCCAGCGAAGGCTGAAACCATCGAAGGTGAGATGACTCACGAAAGACGCGCGCCCTGAAGGCCCGAATGGCCAGCTATCAGAGGCGCGCGTCTTGTTTTCGAGGTAGTGGCAGGGGAGATCGCGGCCTGCTCAGGCTGCGTCGTCCTCGCCCTTGTCGGCCTTGCGCATGCGCGAGAACAGCTCCGCGCGCAGCTCACCGATGCGCGGCACCTCCTCGGCATGGAAGGGGATGGGGCGCAGCAGGCGCATGGCTCGCAGGCCGAGACGTGCGTTCATCAGGCCACTGCCCAGCCCCTGACCGGCCTTGGTGGAGAGGCGGCCGGCCAGATTCATCGACAGCAGGTCCATGCTGGCCTCGGCGGCCAGTTCGCTGGCACCGGCGAAGGCCATCGAGGCCAGCACCTCCTTGAACAGCCGCAGGCGGCTGGCATAGCCCAGCTCCAGCCCGTAGAGGCGCGACAGGCGCTCCATCATGCGCAGCCCGCGCCAGGCCACCAGACTCATGTCGACCCAGGTCAGCGGCGAGACCGCCACCATCACCGCCGTCTCGCCACTCATGCGCGAGATCAGACGCCGCGCCTCACGGTCCCGCGGCCCCAGTACGTGGAAGGCGAACAGCTCGCGGCGCTCCGACGGGGAGTGATGCGCTTCACAGGCGGCGCGCCAGGCGCGCACGCCGGCATCATCATCGCCGAGCTTCATCTGGCGACGCAGCTGTTCGAGCAGGTCTTCCTGCTGGCTGTCGGCTTTGCCGCCTGCCTTGCCCG
>NZ_CFDJES010000018.1:25234-30072 GCF_983723665.1 Cobetia sp.
GGGGCTCGTGAAGCGTTTGCCCGGGCGCGGATGGCGGGATTCGGTGGTCATTTCAGGTGGTCTCCCAGCAGCCAGTCGAGCACGGCGTCCATGCGAATGTGAGGTGGCGCATTGCCATCGATCTTCGGCGGCGCGAAGTGGGGGAAGTCGAAGCGGCTTTCGGCCCAGAAATTCGGGTCGGGCAGCCGTGACGGCACCTCGCCCGGGAACAGCAGCACGGACTCGCGGCCGGCGCCTTGCGTGTCCGAGTCGCTCGCCCCCTCGTGCTCGCCGAGCAGTTGTCCCGCCAGCGCCGGATGACGCTGCCCATTCTCGACCACCTCGCGCGCCTCGCTGGCGCGGATGGCGGCGATGGTGAAGGCCTTGAGCGGTACATCGCGATAGCGCAGGCGCTTGAGCGGGTCCGCCAGCAGCTGTTCGAGCAGGTCGCGCATCGCGCCATGCTGCTCTGGCGTGACGTGGTCGGCCTTGGTGGCGGCGATGGCCAGGCGGTCGATGCGGCGGTCCATCAGGCGCGCCAGCAGATGACGACGGCCGTAGGCGAAGCTGTCGAACAGCTTGTCCAGCGCACGGCTCAGGTCGCGGAAGGGCGCCGGGCCGGCATTCAGCGCGCCCAGCACGTCGATCAGCACGATCTGGCGGTCAAAGCGCCGGAAGTGGTCGTGATAGAAGGGGCGCACCACGCGGCGGCGATAGTGATCGAAGCGGCGTGCGAGGGTGCGATACAGGCTGGCTTCCGGCAGGGCGGCCAGCGCGTCGGGTGTCCAGTCACCGAGCCCCGGCAGCGGGAAGAACTGCAGCACCGGCGCCTCGTCCAGCTCGCCGGGCAGCAGGAAACGGCCCGGTGTCAGGTCGACGAAGCCACCCTTGCGGCGCGCGGCGTGCAGATAGTCGGTATAGAGGCTCGCGATCTCGGCGAGGCGGTCTTCATCCACCTCACTGTCCGGTGCCAGGCCCTCGATGGCCGCCATCCAGTCATGCGCCCAGTCGCCACGCCCGTCGGCCAGCTGGGTTTCGCACTCGCTGCTCCAGCCGCTGAAGTCCTGCTCCAGCATCGGCAGGTCCAGGAGCCATTCGCCGGGGTAGTCGATCAGGTCCAGCGTCAGTGTGGCGCGCTGGCTGTCGAGCATGCGCGCGGCGCGCGAGGTGGGGCGAAAGCCGATCTTGAGACGCAGCTCGCTGATGCTGCGGGTCGGCGTCGGCCATTCGGGGCCATGCGGCGAATGCTGGCCGGACAGCGAGCGCAAGCCGGCTTCCAGCGGGAAGCGCGGAATGGAAAGGTCCGGCTGGCTGACGCGTTCCGCACCGAGCAGGCGGCCATCGCGTGCGGCGGGCAGCAGTTCCAGACGCGCGCCGAGTCCGGCATGACGCAGCTGCTCGATCAGCGAGACGAGAAAGGCGGTCTTGCCGGCACCGGACAGGCCCGTGACGGCGAGCCGCAGCTGGCGGTCGAGACCGCGCTCCAGCAGGTCATGTGCTTCGCGGCCCACATCGCGGGCAAGCTGGCGGGCGTTGCGGGTCATGGTGTTGAACATCAGGCATTCCCTGTCAGTGGGGGCTAGGCGGCGGCGCGACGCGATGGCGTCCTGGCAGCTGATGATGAGCTGGGTGATGGCCGGGACTTGCCAGCGCGCGCCGCACGGCTCGCCATCATCCCTCTATCTGCGGGCGATCGGCGCGCAAGGCAAGCTGACGCCACGCCAGCAGGGCGACGGGCAGCAGGCAGGCGGGGATCAGCAGCAGGTTGAGCAGCGCCCAGCCCAGCGTACTGACCAAGGGCCCGGCCAGCAGCGCCGTCACCGCTCCGGTGGTGAAGACGAGGAACTCATTGGCGGCCTGGGTGCGGGCCTTCTCGTTGGGTTGATGGCAGCGGGTCAGCAGCGTGGTGGCGGGCAGGAAGGTGAAGTTCCAGCCGATGCCGAGCAGGATGAGACCGAGGAAGAACCCCTGGGTTCCCGTCAGGTAGTCGGCGGCCAGCAGCTGTGCGGTGGCAAGACTTGCCAGCAGAAAGCCGCAGCCGGTCACGATCATGGTGCCCGCCCCGAAGCGGGCGACCAGCCGCCCGGTGAAGAAGGACGGCAGGAACATGGCGACCACATGCCATTGAATGGTGGTGGCGACGTGATCGAAGCCGTGTCCGGCATGGGCCATGGCCAGCGGTGTGGCCGTCATCGCCAGATTCATCACCCCATAGCCGACCATCGCGCTGAGCACGGCCAGCAGGAAGGTCGGTTGACGCAGGATCACGCCCAATGGGCGTGCAGGCGCCACTGCATCATCGTCGGCTGACTGGGCGTTGCCTTCGCGGGGCAGGCGGATGAAGGCCAGCAGCAACAGCGCGACCAGATAGAGCGCCCCCAGCCCGATGAAGCTGCCCAGGAAGGGCGTGTCGGCCAATGCATGACTGGTGCGTGCAAGCCAGGGCCCGAAGAAGGCCGCCAGCACGCCACCGCCCATCACCAGCCCGATGGCGCGTTCGCGCTGTTCCTCCGGTGCGGCTTCCATCGCGGCGAAGCGATACAGCTGGCCGAAGCCGATACCGATGCCCACCAGCCAGGTGGCAAGCAGGAACAGTCCGAAATGCTGCAGATGCAGCGCCAGCACGGCCAGCCCCGCGCCAGCCAGCCCGCACAGATTGCCGAGCACGAAGCCGCGCCGCCGCCCGAGACGGGCGGTGATCAACGAGGCGGGAATGGTGGCGCACATCAGACCCAGCCACTGGGTGGCGACCGGCGCGGTCGACCAGCTGCTCGAGGCCAGCTGGGCACCGATCAGCGGCGATACCGCGATCAGCAGGATGTTGCCGCTGACCAGCAAGGCCTGACACAGCGACAGCAGCGTGACGGCCAGCGGCAGGCGTGCCCGCTCGGCAGCGGGAGAAGATAGTGGCATGAAGGCGCAGCTCCGTCGGATGTCGGCGCCCGGCGCGCCTGACCTGATTATGCCTGTGCTCCGCTCAGGCGTTCCAACTCCATGCCTAGAATTGCGCTCACGGTGAGCCTAGTCTCCCGCCCATTCCCGCAGGCTGCCCTGACGCACACGGCGAATGGCGTGTGACAGCTCGCCCCGCTCGGCAAGACGCTGGATGACCGCAGGCAGCGCAGCGCGGACTTGTGCGGCTGACATGCCGGGGGAAAGTTCCGGGGCATACAGCATCTTGAGCAGCACGTAATCCAGCGGGCTCAGCCAGGTATCCACCGTGACGTCACTGAAGACGGAGGGGAAGACCCTGTCCGAATCATTGGGCAGCCCCATCAGCTGGGCGCTCTCCTCGACGACGCAGTCCACCAGACGCGCCTTCTGGCGGGCATAGTCCGCGGGAATCAGGATCAGGCCGCTGGCGATGGCGTGATCCGGCCCGGTCTTGAACAGCGTCAGGCACACGCCTTCACGCAGTGCCTTGCGCATGCCCGGGGTGGCGGCCTGCTGCTTGCCGACGTAGGCGGTGGCCTCGCGCGTCATGTGGTCCCGGGCGATGAAGGCGATGCGCAGGTTGGCCTTTCCGGCGGAGGACACGAAACTCAGCGGCTGGCCGGTGATGGCGGCCAGATGACGAAACTGGACCTCGCTCATCTGTCGCTGCATGCGCGAATTGCCCAGCTGCGAATCGACCCGCACCTTGATGGGCGCCTGCCAGCGCACCAGCGAGGCGCTGCTGCCGGGTTGGTATTCACGCTTGAGCGCCACTTCCATGAAGCTGTCCGTCAGCACAGCGGCCCGCTGCCAGCGCTCGGCGGCCTGGCACGGGCTGACGACGGCCAGGCTGGACAGCAGCAGGGCGACGCCCAGCGCCTTGAGCGCCCTGAGCGAGGAAAAGAAAGGAGCCCTCAGCAAAGAGGAGAAAGAAGCCCTCAGCGTGGAAAAGAACAGCCTCTTGAGCTGGCGATGGGGTAAGCAGGGCATGGGCGACCTCTTCAGGGAACATGCAGTCCAGCATGCCTGAAATGCACACGCCCCGCGTGTCCGAGAGGGCAACGCGGGGCGTGATACTCATTTGATGACGATTTGTCGTTTTGAAGCGGCGGCTTTCAGGCGTCAGATGAAGGCCAGATAGATGGCGATCACCAGCACGACCAGCAGCAGCGCGCAGACCTTGGCGCCTTTCCAGGGCGTCATGTCGATGGCGCCGACATCCTGCTGGTTCCACGGCTCGTCACGCGGTGCCAGCTTGCCGATGATCAGCATCATCGCGATCAGCAGCACGAACACCAGACCGACGAAGTGGAACTCGTGGATCACGTCGAGCACGCCGGAGAAGGCCGGCACGAAGTAGACCACCCCGATCACGCTGCAACCGATCAGCAGTGCCAGGTTGGCGGCGATGGTCGGCACGCGACGCGTCAGCAGCCCCATCAGCACCACGGCGAAGATCGGGATGAAGTAGATGGCATTCATCTTCTGCAGGTAACCGAACAGGCTTTCCTGACCGGCCAGCAGCGGCGCGAGGGTCATGGAGGAGATCGCCAGCACCCAGCCGAAGCCCTTGGAGACCTTGACCACTTCCTCGTCGCTGGCATCACGACGCAGATGCGCCTTGTAGATGCCGGTGGAGAACAGCGTGGTGGTAGCGTTCAGCGCCGAGTTGAAGGACGACAGGATCGCGCCGACCATCGCCGCGGCGAAGAAACCGGTCAGCGGCGCGGGCAGCACATCGAAGACCAGCTGGCCGTAGGCGCTGTCGGCCTTGACGCCGGAAGAGGCATAGAGGTGATAGGCGATGATGCCGGGAATCACCAGATACAGCGGGCCCAGCAGCTTGAGGGCACCGGTCAGCAGTACGCCTTTCTGGCCCTCGGCGAGGGTCTTGGCGGCGAAGGTGCGCTGGATGATCTGCTGGT
>NZ_CFDJES010000019.1:0-5005 GCF_983723665.1 Cobetia sp.
ACCATGACGGGTTCCCGACCTGAAACGCTGAGGTGACGCAACTTCTGCACTTCCCGGTCGCGTGAGTGCTACCGCGTGAGTACCGACCACGTGAGTACCGGCGCATGAGTGCTGCCACGCAAGTACTTCCGCGTGAGCACTTCTTCTTGAGCCATACCGAGTGAATGTCAGCGCAGGGGCGTTCGTTGCTGATGGTGGACATTCGCGGCGGGCATTCAAGGCGTAAAGCACGAAAAAGCCCGCGTGAGCGGGCTTCGGTCAGTCTGCGAGTGGCACCTCGCGCAATCCGGTCATTGCGAGGTGCCATGCCGTGATGTCAGCGGTCTAGAACTGGTCTTCTTCCGTGGAGCCCGTCAGTGCGGTGACGGAGGAGTTGCCGCCCTGAATGACGTTGGTCATGTCATCGAAGTAACCGGTGCCGACTTCCTGCTGGTGCGCCACGAAGGTGTAGCCCTTCTCGGCTGCGGCGAATTCGGCTTCCTGCACCTTCTCGACGTAGTGCTTCATGCCTTCGCCCTGCGCATAGTCGTAGGCAAGATCGAACATGTTGAACCACATGTTGTGGATACCGGCCAGGGTGATGAACTGGTACTTGTAGCCCATGTCCGACAGTTCCTGCTGGAACTTGGCGATGGTGGCGTCGTCGAGGTTCTTCTTCCAGTTGAAGGAAGGCGAGCAGTTGTAGGCCAGCAGCTGGTCCGGGTATTCCTTCTTGATCGCTTCGGCGAAGCGGCGCGCCTCCTCGAGGTCCGGCTTGGCGGTTTCACACCAGATCAGGTCGGAGTAGGGCGCGTAGGCCAGGCCGCGGGCAATGGCTTGATCCAGACCGGCCTTGACACGATAGAAGCCTTCGTCGGAGCGCTCACCGGTCAGGAACGGCTTGTCGTAGTCGTCGACATCGGAGGTGATCAGGTCGGCGGCATTGGCATCGGTACGCGCGATGACCAGGGTCGGGACACGCGCCACGTCAGCAGCCAGGCGAGCGGCCACCAGCTTCTGCACCGCTTCCTGGGTCGGCACCAGTACCTTGCCGCCCATGTGGCCACACTTCTTGACCGAGGCCAGCTGGTCCTCGAAGTGCACGCCGGAGGCACCCGCACGGATCATGGCGGTCATCAGCTCGTAGCCGTTGAGCACGCCACCGAAACCGGCCTCGGCATCCGCCACGATAGGCGCGAAGTAATCGACGAAGTCGGCATCGCCCGGATTGGCCCCTTTCTGCCACTGGATCTGGTCGGCGCGGCGGAAGGTGTTGTTGATGCGCTTGACCACGGTCGGCACGGAATCCACCGGATAGAGCGACTGATCCGGGTACATGGCTTCACTGGTGTTGTTGTCGGCGGCGACCTGCCAGCCGGACAGGTAGATGGCCTCGATACCGGCCTTCACCTGTTGCATGGCCTGGCCACCGGTCAGGGCGCCCAGACAGTTGACGTAGCCCTTCTTGGCATCACCATTGACCAGCTTCCAGAGCTTCTCGGCACCGCGGGTCGCCAGGGTATTGGCTTCCGGAACGGAACCGCGCAGGCGCACCACATCCTCGGCGGAATAGGGGCGAGTGACCCCTTTCCAGCGCGGATTCTCGGCCCAGTCCTTTTCGAGCGCGGCAATCTGATCGGCACGTGTGTGACTCATGGTGGCATCTCCTGATGGCTTCGTCGTCGGGGCTCAGCCCCTGGCGTGTTGTCTGTGTCTTGTGTCTGTTCGCTTGTCTTTCGTCTGGCGGTCGACGCGAGAGCGACGCGTGAAATGGGAGTGTCGGTGCTCTGCGTCTTGAGTTGCTGCATGACAGTTTGTTGTTGTTATTGATCTTTCAGGCGTTACCAGTGGAGTCACGCCGTGCGACAGAAGGCGTCGTCGGTGGCGTTGTCGAGCTCCGCTGGCTCAGCAAGTCTGAAGCGAGCCTTGATCACGCCAAGGCAGGCAGTTTCCAGGCCGGGGGCCGCTGTCAGCGTGATGCTGTCCAACCAGGGCATCAGGAAGTACAGGCTGGCTTCCAGCGTGGGTAACGTGCAGTGGCTGAGGGTGAGGGCGATGCGTGGCGGCCTGCCGTCCGGCGCACGCAGCCGTGAGATCAGCTCTCCCCAGCACAGCGCTTCGCGCACGCTGCTGATCTGGGCAATGGCCAGCACCGAATGACGTTCGCCGCGATGCCGCGCGGCGGCCAGGGTCCAGAGGGCCCGAGGGAGCGGGCGGTTGCCCAGCTGCACCCCAGTCACGTCATCGGTGAGTCCGGCAAGCGCCAGCTGGTCAGGCGCGTCCTGCGTCTCGCCTGCGGTTGCCGGCTGCACACTGCACTTCAGCTTCCCATTGCACTTCAGCTGCCAGCCGCTGCCCTGTGAGCGCAGTTGCCACTGCTCGCCGGGAAGCTGCCAGCGCTGGTCGCGACTCAGATGGCAGATCGTCTGCGCCTGTGCCGCCACCGACTCCGCTGTCTGCGGTGGCAGCAGGTCCTTGAGGGGACGTGCCAGCTTGAGAATCCGCGTGCGGATCTCGGCGTTGTGCCATTGCTCGGCCAGAGCGGCATCCTCAGGCTGCCCGAGTACCTGGTCACCTCTACCGCCCATCAGGGTGGTCTGCGTTCGTGAGTCTGAGGTGAGCATGGGCGAATCTCCTGAAGGCGGTGCCGGGTCGGGCAGCGTGTCATGTCGCAGTGCAGCGTAAATGACCTGATCTCTAGCATCGCTCCGAAATTGAGTGCTGTCTTTCATTCCTTGGTCGCATTAAAACGATCGTTTTATACCAGTTTCAACGTTGTGGAATTCCTGCCGACAAACAGTCGTTTTAATATTTATCAATGACGTCATGATGTCAGTATCCATGGGCCTTGGGGAATGATGACTTGGTCAAGGAGCGGGTTGTAGCCAGACTACAAGAAACTTCAAGGCACAAAAAAACCGGCCCCAAATGGGGCCGGTTTTTGTAAGGCGGACGCTAAAATTCAGTTCAGAATCAAGCGCATGCTGCGGTGCGGTATGCCGGCATCGAGAAACTCGTCGCCGTAAGCCGTGAAGCCGAGGCGTTGATAGAATTCCAGCGCATGGGTCTGAGCATCCAGTAGCACTTCAGCATGACCAGCCTGGCGCGCAGCATGGATGACCGCTTCCATCAGGCGTTGGCCAAGCCCCAGTCCGCGCGCTTCGGAGAGGATGGCGACGCGGCCGACATGGCCGTCCGGCAACAGACGGGCCGTGCCGACGGTGCGGCCATCCAGATGCACGAGGAAGTGTTCGCAGGTGTCATCGCGCCCGTCCCACTCCTCATTCTGCGGTACCTGCTGTTCCTCGATGAACACGACGCGGCGGATCTCGCTGGCCTCGTTGCCCAACGTCTGCCAGTCGCCCCGTTCCAGGCTGATCATGGCGTCACTCATTCTTCATCGTCCTCTTCGTCCTGAAGGTCACATTCCAGTATCAGGCTGCCGCGGTTGATCAGCGCCGTCAGCAGGCTGACCACGGCACTGCGATCAAGGTCTGCTGTGGTGTAGTCAAGCAACACCGCCGTGAGGCGCTGATCGGAGGCCAGCGCTTCCGCCAGCGGCTGAGGGGCCAGGATGCCATCGCCATCGACGAACAGCGTGCTGGTGCCATTCTCGCCGTGACGGAAGGCGAAGCGTGAGCCCAGGGAGCGCACCAGTACGCCTTCATCTTCCAGATACTCGACCAGCTCATGCGTCTTGAGGGCCGGTTCGCGGGCGGCGAGCTGCTCCAGATACTTGGGTTGGGTCATGTAGCGACCGAACCACTGTGCCAGCTGGGTCGGGTTGTCCAGCGTGCTGAGCAGCAACTCACGCACGCGCTCGAGCGAGGCGTCGTCCAGCTCGCCGGCATTGGCGACCGGTGCCATGCCCTGGTCACGGTAGCGCAGCGATTCCGGCAGACTGGCACCCAGATAGTCGGCGTAGGAGGTGACGACTTCATCGGCGGAAGGCGCACGGAAGCCGACGGAGATGGTCATGCAGTCATCGGACTGGCTGACACCGTGGTGCGCCAGGCGCGGCGGCACGTAGAGCATGTCGCCGGGTTCCAGCACCCAGTCCTCGCCCGGAGTGACCTCGAAGTGCTTGAGGATGCGCAGGTCGATGCCATCGATGATCTCGGCGTCGTCACCGTGCATGCCGCCCAGCTGCCAATGACGCTGGCCCTGGGCCTGCAGCAGGAAGACATCGTAGTTGTCCAGGTGCGGGCCGACGCTGCCACCGGTCGGCGCGTAGCTGATCATGATGTCATCGAGGCGCCAGCGCGGCAGGAAGGTGAAGGGCTCGAACAGCGCGGCGACGTCGGGGACGTAATGGTCCACCGCCTGCACCAGCAGGCTCCACTGGCTGTCGTCCTTGGCGTCGAGACGCGCGAAGGTCGCTTCATCGAAGGGGCCGTGGCTGACCTGCCAGGCCTTGTCCGGGCCGTTTTCCTCGACCAGACGGGCTTCGATGCCATCTTCACAGGCCAGACCGGCCAGTTCATCGGCTTCCAGCGGCGTCTCGAAGTCTGCGAAGGCTCCGCGGATCAGCAGCGGCTTCTGCTGCCAGTAATCGCGCAGGAATTCACGGATGCTCAGGCCGCCCAACAGTGCCAGTGGCGTGTCGGTGTCGCGGGGGGCGGGGGATGTGCTCATGCAGAACCTCTCGAACGCGAACGGCAGCCTGTCAGGGGGCGGCGGTCTCGCGATGACGTCGTTGAAGCCGTGTTGCCGGATGGCAGACGGCGATGCGTTCCATGCCGAGCCTTGAGAGCGTGGCATGTCGTGCCCACTGACGGAGAGCGTCAGTGGTCGTGAATCCAGTGTGTCGTTCAGCGTGCTGCGTAATGCGTAATGTATGACGCCGGAGCAGAGGCCCCGGCGTCTTGAGACTTGCAGTGAACCTGCGCCGCTTAGAGCGCCTTGGCCTGTGCAATGGCGTTACCGATGTAGCTGGCCGGGCTCAGTGCCTTCAGCTCGGTCTTGACGTCGTCCGGCAGTTCCAGCGTCTCGATGAAGGCGGCGAAACCGGCCTGGTCGATACGCT
>NZ_CFDJES010000019.1:5105-21344 GCF_983723665.1 Cobetia sp.
TCCGGCAGTTCCAGCGTCTCGATGAAGGCGGCGAAACCGGCCTGGTCGATACGCTTGCCACGGGTCAGCTCCTTGAGCTTCTCGTAGGGCTTCTCGATGCCGTAACGACGCATGACGGTCTGGATCGGCTCGGCCAGCACTTCCCAGCTGTTGTCCAGATCGGCGTTCAGGCGCTCCGGGTTGGCTTCCAGCTTGCTGATGCCTTTCAGGGTCGCCTGATAGGCGATCAGACCCTGCGCCAGGCCGGTACCCAGGTTGCGCAGCACGGTGGAGTCGGTCAGGTCACGCTGCCAGCGGGAGATCGGCAGCTTCTGTGCCAGATGGCCCAGCACGGCGTTGGCGATGCCCAGATTGCCTTCGGAGTTCTCGAAGTCGATCGGGTTGACCTTGTGCGGCATGGTGGAAGAGCCGATCTCGCCGGCCACGGTACGCTGCTTGAAGTAACCCAGCGAGATGTAGCCCCAGACGTCACGATCGAAGTCGATCAGGATGGTGTTGAAGCGGCAGATGGCATCGAACAGCTCGGCGATGTAGTCGTGCGGCTCGATCTGGGTAGTGTACGGGTTGAAGGTCAGCCCGAGGCTCTCGACGAAGGTTTCGGCGTTGGCCGCCCAGTCGATGGCCGGATAGGTGGTCAGGTGGGCGTTGTAGTTGCCCACGGCACCGTTGATCTTGCCGAGCATCTCGATGCGTTCGATCTGCGCCAGCTGACGACGCAGACGCGCAGCGACGTTGGCCATTTCCTTGCCGAGGGTGGTCGGGCTGGCCGTCTGGCCATGGGTGCGCGACAGCATCGGCTGTTCGGCGTGCTGGTGGGCCAGCGCGACGATCGCTTCGGTCACTTCACGCATCTGCGGCAGCAGCACGTTGTCCAGGCCGCCACGCAGCATCAGGGCATGAGACAGGTTGTTGATGTCTTCACTGGTGCAGGCGAAGTGGATGAACTCGGTGACGGCGTTGAGTTCGGCGTTGCTTTCGACCTTTTCCTTCAGGAAGTACTCGACCGCCTTCACGTCGTGGTTGGTGGTGCGTTCGATGTCCTTGATGCGCTGGGCATCCTCGACACTGAATTCACTGACGATGCTATCCAGCACGGCGTTGGCATCCGCGGAGAAGGCCGGCACTTCAGCGATCTCGGCGTGGGCGGCCAGGCGTTGCAACCAGCGCACCTCGACGATGACGCGGGCACGGATCAGGCCGAATTCACTGAAGTGCTCGCGCAGGGCCTCGGTCTTGGCGCCATAGCGGCCATCGACGGGAGACAGGGCGGTGAGGGCGGACAGCTGCATGATGAGAATCTTCCGATGGTGGCAGGACATGATGCGCTGCCGGTTCAAGTGTCTCGGAGCCCGGTTGATGGGCTCCAGCGTTGTTGAAGCGAATTCGGGTGTGAATCTGGTGCGTCAGGTGACGCGCTGGCGCGAGCGCGGAGGCGGGCTCAGCCCAGCTGCTGCAATGACTTCTTGAGCGCGCTGCGCTGGAAGACCAGCTTCCAGCGACGGCCACCCTGCTGGTCCCACAGCAGCGCGAAGCGCACGCCTGCCAGCAGGGCGCAGCGGATGCGTTCCGGCATCATGCGCTGCTGCAGCAGGCCGGGGTCGCCCTGCACCACGATCCGGTAGCGGAAGGTGGAGAGGGTCTGCTGGTAAAGCTCGCCCAGACTTGCGATCACGTTCTCGTGGGTCGGCCCGAAGTGCTCGGCCTGGCCCTGGATGCGCGTCAGGCCCGCGCCCAGCTTGTCCAGCATGTCCGGGTCCTTCTTGAGCTTGCTCATCAGCATCACCAGCGAGAAGCCGTAACGCATCACCACGGGCGAGACCTGGCGACGTTCCATCACCGCACTGACGGTGTCGATGCCGAGCCGCAGGCGGTTATGGTGTCCGCCGTAGATGGCTTCGAAGCTTTCCGGATTGGTATCCAGCGTGGCATTGACCAGGGTTTCCCAGGCGCGCTCATCGCACTGGCCGTGGCGGGCCAGCTCATCGACCAGCGCGGCTGCCTGGAAGACGCCCGCCAGCGACAGTGCCTGGCGGGTAGTGGTATCAGTGACGGGACGGATCGGCACGCTGGTCATTGCGCGGCGGACTCCTCGGGGCCAGAGAGCGGGGCGGTGGAAGCGCTGGCGTCCGCCGCCGGAAGTTTCCAGGCGGCATCGATCACGCCGCCGCCCAGACAGATGTCGCCGAGATAGAAGACGGCAGACTGGCCGGGCGTGACGGCGCGTTGCGGTTCATCGAAACGCACCTCGACACGCTGGCCGTCATTGACGATCAAGGTCGCGGCCTGGTCTTCCTGGCGATAGCGGTTCTTGCAGCGAATGCGCAGCTCGCCATTGGCATCGGTCTGCGGCGGCTCGCCGGCGACCCAGTCGACGGATTCGGTGCTCAACGCCTGAGTGTAGAGCAGGTCGTGGTGCTTGCCCTGCACGGCGATCAGCACGTTGCGCTCCAGGTCCTTGGCACACACGAACCAGGGCGCGTCCGGATAGCGCTTGAGGCCACCGATTCCCAGCCCCTGGCGCTGGCCGAGGGTGTAGTACATCAGGCCCATGTGCTCGCCGATGACATCGCCATCGGGGGTCTCGATCTTGCCGGGCTGAGCGGGCAGGTACTGCTTGAGGAAGTCGGCGAAACGCCGCTCGCCGATGAAGCAGATACCGGTGGAATCCTTCTTGCGCGCGGTGATCAGCTCATGCTTCTCGGCGATGGCGCGCACTTCGTGCTTCTCGAGCTCGCCGACCGGGAACAGGGTGCGCGCGATGGCCGCCTGCGGCACGGCATGCAGGAAGTAGCTCTGGTCCTTGTTGGTGTCCAGGCCCTTGAGCAGGCGCGGGAGACCATCACGCACGCCGCCACGCACGTAGTGACCGGTGGCGATCAGCTCGGCGCCCAGCATCTCGGCATACTCGAGGAAGACCTTGAACTTGATCTCGCGGTTGCACAGGATGTCGGGATTCGGCGTGCGACCGGCCTTGTACTCGGCCAGGAAGTGCTCGAAGACGTTGTCCCAGTACTCCGCGGCGAAGTTGGCGGTGTGCAGCTTGATGCCGAGCTTGTCGCACACGGCCTGGGCATCGGCCAGGTCTTCGAGGGCGGTGCAGTATTCGCTACCGTCGTCTTCGTCCCAGTTCTTCATGAACAGGCCTTCGACGTGGTAGCCCTGCTCCATCAACAACAGGGCAGAGACGGAGGAGTCGACACCGCCGGACATGCCGACGATGACCTTGGTTCCGGTACCGGTTTCAGCGGTCATCAGTTCTCTCGTCACCCGCATGGCCGCGGGTTGTCACAAACAGGGGAGGCGGCAGCCCCGTCATTCTGGCGCCGCTTGAATGGGCGGGATTATACCTGAATGCGGGGGTGGGATTCACCCCGCCTGCGCCGTCTGCCGCACAGGGCCGCAAGCGCCGCTCGACAGCACGCCCGGCGGCGGACTTCCGGCGCGGGCAATCGCTCAATCGTGCAGCACATCCAGCGGGAAACGCTTGCCACGTTGGCTGTCGCGAATACGCCGGGTCACCAGCGGGCTGCGCAGGCGGCCCATGTCCTCGAGCTGCTCGATCTCCTCAAGCGACAGCCAGTGCGTTCTGACGATGTCAGGGTCCAGCGGCGTGCACAGGTGCTCAAGGGCGGCGGCCTCGAAACTGTGGGAGTGGAAGTGGGTGCCGTCCTCGGCCACGTGCACATAGAGGCCGAGATAGCCGGTCAGCAGGATGCGCCAGGCGGTTTCCTCGCGGACTTCGCGTTGTACGCCGTCGATGATGCGCTCATGCGGTTCGAGATGGCCGGCCGGCTGGTTGAACACCGTGCAGGGCCCGCCCTTGTCTTCCTCGACGATCAGGTAGCGCCCGGCGCGTTCGACGACGCAGGCGACGGTGACATTCGGGGTCCAGCGAGCAGCCATCAGGATTTCCTTCCTTTCTTGGGGGATGAGGGACGACGGGAGGGGGCGCGGGCGCCGGGTGTCTTGCCTGAACCCTTGCCTTCAGTCTGGCCAGAACTCCGACGGGAACCCCGACCTGAGCCCTTGCCGCTCTTGCCCGCGCTGTTGCCTCTATTGTCACTGCCCCGGGGGCCAGCGTTGCCGGTGCGGCGCTCGCCCGGCTTGCCAGTCGCGCCCTTGTGGCGTGGCGAGCGGGACTCGCGACGAGGTGGCGCAGGCATCTCGACTTCCTCGCTGCGCCATTCACCGGGGGCAAGGCCGTCGAGCTTCCACGGCCCGATGGCCGCGCGGATCAAGCGCAGGGTCGGCAGGCCGACGTGGGCGGTCATGCGGCGCACCTGGCGATTGCGACCTTCGCTGATGATGATCTCCAGCCAGTGGGTCGGAATGCTCGCACGGAAGCGCACAGGGGGTTGCCTGTCAGGCAACTCGGGAGGCTCGATGCGCCGCACTTTGGCTGGGCGCGTCATGCCATCCTTGAGTTCGACACCGGCACGCAGCGCGGCGATGGCCTGCTCGTCAGGGGCACCTTCCACCTGTACCCAGTAGGTCTTGGGCTGCTTCTTCTTCGGGTGCGCGATCTGGTGGGAGAGTGCGCCATCACTGGTGAGCAGCAGCAGTCCCTCGGAGTCATAGTCGAGGCGCCCGGCGGCATAGACATCCGGTACGTCGATGAAGTCAGCGAGTGTCTGGCGGCCCTGATCGCGGTCGGTGAACTGGGTCAGGACGCGGTAAGGCTTGTGAAGCAGATATATGAGAGACATGGTTTAGACTTTTGTCGCGGCTGCCGTATAAGCCTACTGTGAGAAGCGGCACGGGTGCTATACTCGCGCCTCCACTGAATCCATGACAGGGGAGTTATCAATGGGGTTCCAGAAGATTGTCGTCCCGGAAGGCGGTGCCAAGATCACCGCAAATTCCGACAATACCCTCAACGTTCCGAATAATCCGATCATCCCGTTCATCGAAGGCGATGGTATCGGTGTGGACGTGACTCCGGCCATGAAGATTGCCATCGACGCTGCTGTCGACAAGGCCTATGGCGGCGAGCGCAAGATTCACTGGATGGAAGTCTACGCCGGTGAAAAAGCCACTCACGTTTATGATGCTGACACCTGGCTGCCGGAAGAGACTCTCGAGGCTGTCAAGGATTACATCGTTTCCATCAAGGGTCCGCTGACCACTCCGGTGGGCGGTGGTATTCGCTCCCTGAACGTCGCTCTGCGTCAGAAGCTGGATCTGTACACCTGCCTGCGCCCGGTGCGCTGGTTCACTGGTGTGCCGAGCCCGGTCAAGAAGCCGGCTGACGTCGACATGGTCATTTTCCGCGAAAACTCCGAAGACATCTATGCCGGTGTCGAATGGAAAGCGGGAACGCCGGAAGCCGACAAGGTCATCAAGTTCCTGCGTGAAGAGATGGGTGTCACCAACATCCGCTTCCCGGAGAACTGCGGTATCGGCGTCAAGCCGGTCTCCGAAGAAGGTACCAAGCGTCTGGTCCGTCAGGCTGTCCAGTACACCATCGACAACGACCGTGAGTCGCTGACCCTGGTGCACAAGGGCAACATCATGAAGTTCACCGAAGGTGCCTTCAAGGACTGGGGCTACGAAATCGTCAAGGACGAGTTCGGCGGCGAGCTGCTGGATGGCGGCCCGTGGATGACCTTCAAGAACCCGAACAACGGCAAGGACATCGTGGTCAAGGACGTCATCGCTGACGCCATGCTCCAGCAGATCCTGCTGCGTCCGGCGGAATATGACGTCATCGCCACCCTGAACCTGAACGGTGACTACCTGTCCGACGCTCTGGCGGCGGAAGTGGGTGGTATCGGTATCGCGCCGGGTGCCAACCTGTCCGACACCGTCGCCATGTTCGAAGCGACTCACGGTACTGCACCGAAGTACGCTGGCCAGGACAAGGTCAACCCGGGCTCCGTCATCCTCTCTGCCGAGATGATGCTGCGTCACATGGGTTGGGTCGAAGCGGCTGATCTCGTGCTGAAAGGCGTCGAGAAGGCCATCGCCAAGGGCGAAGTCACCTATGACTTCCATCGCCTGATGGACGATGCCAAGCTGCTGAAGTGCTCCGAGTTCGGTCAGGCTGTTGCTGACAACATGGATGCCTGAGACCCTGCGTTGATCTGATGCCCAGGCATCAGGTTGCGTGACAGGTTTCAGCAGAAGGCCCCCGGACATGTCCGGGGGCCTTCTTGCGTTTGAGATGGAAGCTTCTCGGTTGCGCGCTCAGTCTGCTGCCAACGATTGCCACTCCTGTGCGTTCTGCGTGGAGCGTTCTGCGCGGGGGTTCTGTGCGGAAGCATTGCGGGCTTCATTGAGCGGCGAGACGCTTGAGTGGGTCGCCGGTTGGCGACGCCTGTCGAGAGGTGTCTGTCGCGTATGTGAGCGAAAATGCATGCAAATGTCCGCATTCATGTCAGAGCGTCGCGATGCAGGCATGAACGTGTACGCTCAGGCGTGCGCGACTAAAGCTTGCAACCAGATCGACAAGCCCCCATCTTTTCCTTATCACACCCACATTGAGACGACGTGGCAGCGCTTGACCTTCTCCGCGGCGCGTTGAGGCAATCTGCTTCGTCACGGCTTGTGTTCACCGGATCAGCCCCTTATGTTCAAGACAGAGACATCGCGCGGCAGTCCTCCCTTTCTGGAGACACTGTCGATCAGCAATCAGGCCCCGTCGGCTCAGGAACCCGGATACCAGGAAGACCACGAAGGTGATCTGGCATTCGAGACCGCTGAGCCTGAACTGGCTCCACCGCCCATGTACAAGGTCGTTCTGCACAATGATGACTTCACGCCGATGGACTTCGTCGTGGAGGTGCTGACCACCTTTTTCAACAAGGATCAGGAGCAGGCAGTACAGATCATGCTCGCTGTCCATCATCAGGGAAAAGGAACCTGTGGCATCTTCAGTCGCGACATCGCGGAAACGAAATGCCACCAAGTCAATCAATATGCTCGAGAGTGCCAGCATCCGCTGCTGTGCGACATCGACCGGGCGGAGTGATCCGTCCAAGACGCGGCCTAGAGGGGACTTGCCATGTTGAGCAAAGAACTTGAACTGACCCTGAACACGGCCTTCACCGTGGCACGTTCCAAACGCCACGAATTCATGACCGTGGAACACCTCCTGCTGGCACTGCTGGACAATGCCTCCGCTGCCGATGTCCTGCGCGCCTGTGGTGCCAATCTGGACAAGCTGCGAGTCGACCTTCAGGACTTCATCAATTCCACCACCCCGCTGATTCCGGAAGAGCAGGAAGACCGCGAGACGCAGCCGACGCTGGGCTTCCAGCGCGTCCTGCAGCGTGCCGTCTTCCACGTGCAATCCTCCGGCAAGAGTGAAGTGACCGGCGCCAACGTGCTGGTGGCCATCTTCTCCGAGCAGGAAAGTCAGGCCGTCTACTTCCTCAAGCAGCAGAATGTCGCGCGTGTGGACGCGGTCAATTACATCGCGCATGGCATCTCCAAGGTCGCGGGTCACACCCAGACGCCCCAGGCGTCGGTCGAGAATGAAGAGAGCGAAGAGGCGAGCAGCGAAGGCGGCAACAACCCGCTGACCAACTACGCCACCAACCTCAACGAGCAGGCGCGTCTGGGCAAGATCGACCCGCTGATCGGTCGCGATGGCGAGCTCGAGCGCGTGGTGCAGATTCTGGTGCGTCGCCGCAAGAACAACCCGCTGCTGGTCGGTGAGGCCGGTGTCGGCAAGACCGCCATCGCGGAAGGTCTCGCCAAGCGCATCGTCGAGGAGGACGTGCCGGACGTCATCAAGGAAGCCGTGGTCTACTCGCTGGATCTCGGGGCGCTGCTGGCCGGCACCAAGTACCGCGGTGACTTCGAGAAGCGTCTCAAGTCGCTGCTGGCGGAGCTGCGCAAGGAACCGAACTCGATCCTGTTCATCGATGAGATCCACACCGTCATCGGTGCGGGTGCCGCGTCCGGTGGCGTGATGGATGCCTCCAACCTGCTCAAGCCGCTGCTGTCTTCCGGCGAGCTGCGTTGCATCGGTTCCACCACCTTCCAGGAATTCCGTGGCATCTTCGAGAAGGACCGCGCCCTGGCGCGTCGCTTCCAGAAGGTCGATGTCATGGAGCCGTCGGTGGATGACACCATCCGCATCCTCAAGGGGCTGCGTGGTCGCTTCGAGGAGCACCATGCCATCAAGTACACCGATGCCTCGCTGGAAACGGCAGTGCGTCTGGCAGACCGCTACATCAACGACCGTCAGCTGCCGGACAAGGCCATCGACGTGATCGACGAGGCCGGTGCCCACCAGCGCCTGCTGCCGGAGAGCATCCGCGTCGACACCATCGATACCGAGCAGGTCGAGGCGATCGTCGCCTCCATCGCCCGCATTCCGCCGAAGACGGTCTCCAGTTCCGACAAGAAGCTGCTGTCCAACCTCGAGCGCGATCTCAAGATGCTGGTTTTCGGGCAGGACGACGCCATCACCGGGCTGTCCGCAGCGATCAAGCTGTCGCGTGCAGGCCTCAAGGCGCCGGACAAGCCGGTGGGCAGCTTCCTGTTCGCTGGCCCGACAGGGGTCGGCAAGACCGAGGTCGCTCGTCAGCTGGCGGCGCTGATGGGCATCGAGCTGGTGCGCTTCGACATGTCCGAGTACATGGAGCGCCACACCGTCTCGCGCCTCATCGGGGCACCGCCGGGCTACGTCGGTTATGACCAGGGTGGTCTGTTGACCGAAGCCATCACCAAGCAGCCGCACTGCGTGCTGTTGCTTGATGAGATCGAGAAGGCACACCCGGAAGTCTTCAACCTGCTGCTGCAGGTGATGGACCACGGCCGCCTGACCGACAACAACGGTCGCGAAGCGGACTTCCGCAACGTCATTCTGGTGATGACCTCCAATGCGGGTGCCGAGCAGGTGGCGCGTCGCTCCATCGGCTTCAAGCACCAGGATCACTCCACCGACGCCATGGAAGTCATCCGCAAGACGTTCTCGCCGGAATTCCGCAACCGTCTGGATGGCATCATCCAGTTCGGCGCGCTGGATCTCGCCGTGGTGCGCAATGTGGTCGACAAGTTCCTGGTCGAACTGCAGGCGCAGCTGGATGAGAAGCGTGTGCAGCTGGATGTCGCTGATGAGGCGCGCGACTTGCTGGCGACTCTCGGGTATGACCCGGCAATGGGTGCTCGCCCGATGGCACGCGTGATTCAGGAGAAGCTCAAGAAGCCGCTGGCAGAGATGATCCTGTTCGGCGACCTGTCCGAGTCGGGCGGCATCGTGCATGTCACGGTCGACAACGGCGAGCTGCACCTGGAAACGGAAGCGGAAATGGCGTGATCTGACGCTCAGCTTGCTGCCCTGAAGGGTCGACATGAACGGTCAGTGCTCAAGCACTGGCCGTTTTTTATGCCTGTCAGTCAGCAAGCTGTCCGCACGTAGCGAGCATGAAGTCGATTGCTCAAGCTGGACACGCGCGCACGCCAAGGGGCTCGCCATCCTCAAGGGAAGGGCGGGGAGTTGGATGAGTACTGGAGGAGGCGAATGCGTATCGGGGGAAGCGAATGCGTACTGGGGGGAGAAGATGCCCAGCGGGGATGAGCCGCCTGTCATCATTGAATGGGAGCGAAGGCCAGATTGGCGTTCGGGCTCAAGACGCATTCATGGGACAAGGCGGCATCATCGGAATACTCAGGCATACGCCATCGAGGTGGCGGGTGTCTCGCCGCGAAGGGCAAGTCTTGCAACCTCGATGCGTTCCGGGTCCGGGCGGAGGGTTCAGGCGGAGGTGACGCTGGTGCCTGAGGTGCCGGGAACGACCGGTTCAGCCAGCCGGTGTCATGATGATCGCATGCAGGTCCAGGACGTGCAGAGTGATCGATGGCATGGCAACCGGCAGGGCAGTCTGACCGTGCTTAGCGCGAACGGTAGACGATACGGCCCTTGGACAGGTCGTACGGAGTCAGCTCAACCTTGACCTTGTCGCCAGTCAGGATGCGGATGTAGTTCTTGCGCATCTTGCCGGAGATGTGAGCGGTCACGATGTGGCCGTTTTCCAGTTCAACACGGAAAGTGGTGTTCGGAAGGGTGTCGACGATGACGCCTTCCATTTCAATATGATCTTCACGCGCCATATAGGCTGATCCTCACTTATTACAGGGAATACTGCTGGTAGTTCCGAGCCGCCTCAGCACAAAAAGTGCCCGATTCGGGACTTCGATACGCGATATTGTGCCGTAAGGGCGGCGGCAAGGCAAAGTCGAAGCGCGATTGTACGTTCCTTGAGCGCCTGTGGGCAGCTCAGGAGGAAGATAAAAATCGGCATCTTGCGCCGGGGCAACTCTCGGCAGGCGGTTGGTCGGCACTCAGCGCTGTCTGGTGAGCCCCTGCCAGCTGAGCGTTGCGTCACCTTAGCGTTGTCGGAGCGCTTGCGTCGAGAGGGCGCCTGGAGAGCGCGTCGAAAGAGCCCATGCAATGAGCTCAGCGCGTCACTCGCCGGATGTCACTGACGCGCCTTGCTTGACCAGGCTCAGTGGCAGATGGCTGTCGGTATGGTTGGCCGGTATGCGTCGCCGCCAGTGGCTGCCATCCAGATACTCGAGCGGCTGGAAATGCTGCTTGTAGTTCATCTTGCGGCAATCGCGGATCCAGTAGCCCAGATAGAGGTGGGTCAGGCCTTCGCGGCGTGCCTGCTCAATCTGCCACAGCACCGCGTAGGTCCCCAGCGAGCGCTGATTCAGTGACTCATCGGGATCGTAGAAGGTATAGATGGCGGACAGGCCATGACTCATGCGGTCCATGGCGGCGACGGCCACCAGACGGCCATCGAGGCGAAAGCTCACCAGGCGGGCATAGTCATCGCGGGAGGTGAGGAAGGTGCGATACTGCTCATGACTGGGCGGGAACATGTCGCCATCCGCATGACGGCTGCGGATGTAGTGGGCGTACAGGCGATAATGCTCGGGGTCGAAGAGTGCCGGCCCCTCTTCGATGACCAGGTCGGCATTGCGACGCACCAGACGCTTCTGGGTGCGGTTGGGCGTGAAGTCGGCGATCGGCACGCGTACGGAAATGCAGGCACGGCAATCACCGCAATGCGGACGATAGAGATGAGAGCCGCTGCGACGAAAGCCGAGCAGGGCAAGGGCGTCATAGACACCGGAATTGGGCGCTTCCTGCGGATCGAGAAACAGCGTGGTCGCCTGGCGGCCTTCCAGATAGCTGCAGGCGTGCGGTACCGTCAGAAAGAAGCGCAGATCGCGTTGCGGTTGCTTGGGGGTATTGCTGCTCACCGTTGCATCATCTCCCTCTTGGAATTGCCGTGGCCATCATTCCCGGGCGTGCTGCGTGGGCCAGGATGTCAGTGACCACTTGCCCTCATGCCCTTGGCCAGTGGCATACTGGTCAAGATAGCTGATGAAATCGCTGCGGGCGATGCTGCGGGCGCCAAGACTTGCCAGGTGCGGAGTATGCATCTGACAGTCGATCAACGGAAAATCCCGTGCCTTCAATTCCTGGCACAGGATCACCAGCGCCAGTTTCGAGGCATCGGGCACGCGCGAGAACATCGACTCGCCGAAGAAGATGCGTCCACAGGCGACGCCATACAGGCCGCCCACCAGAGAATCGCCCTGCCAGACTTCAACGCTGTGGGCATGTCCCATGGCATGCAGGGCGATGTAGGCCTGCTGCATTTCTGGCAATATCCACGTGCCTGCCTGGCCATCGCGAGGAATGCTGGCACAGGCATTGATCACACCGGTAAAGTCGCGGTCGATACTGTAGCTCAGGCCTGCATTGCGCAGGCGCTTGGCCAGACTGCGGCGTACACGGACTTCCTCTGGCTTGAGCACCATGCGTGGGTCCGGTGACCACCACAGGATGGGGTCACCCGGACTGAACCAGGGAAATATGCCGCGGGGGTAGGCCGCCAGCAGCCACTCGGGACTGAGTTCGCCCCCTGCACACAGCAGGCCGTCGGGCTCGCTCAGGGCGGTGGAAGCATGCGGAAAGCGGACAGGGGCAGGGGGAAGCCAGGGAAGCATGGGCAGCCTCTTGTCGGTTCGGGAACATGCACGGAGCAATGGGCTCCTGGCGCCTTGGCGTCATGAGCAGACGTGAATCGGCAATTATGACGTCACTGCCATCGAATGGTTATGATAACCGGCTGAAGGTACATGGAAAATCGCCCACAAGGTGCAAGGGGGATGGCGACTTGACTGCCAAGAGTGCCAGAAAGACAAGTCGGGAACAGGCCAAGCCTGAAACCCGTAGCCGCCGTGCGGCAGCAACACCCAGGAAGCGTGCCCGTCAGAAAGCGGACTCGCCGGGCTTCTTCGCGCGTCTGCGCGGTGCTTCGGCCACTGAGTCCAGCCCGGCACGCAAGACGCCGCGCGTCTCGGGCAAGCCCGCGAGGAAGGACGCCAGCGGCCAGCCTGCTGCCAAGGCCAGAAACAAGCCGCGCGTGCAGGAAGAGAGCCCTGCAGCCCAGCGCCGCGCCGAGCGTCAGGCCGAACGCGCCGAACGCCAGGCCATCCGCGCCGAGCAGCGTGCGGAGAAGGCAGCGCGACCACCGTCACGCCTGACCACCACCCTGCAGGGCGTCAGCCGTGAAGGCGTGGTCATTCTCATGCTCAGCCTATGCGTCTTCATGCTTCTGGCGCTGTTCAGCTATGCGCCGACGGACCCCGGCTGGTCCTACAGCGGCCCTGAACTCACGCCCAGCAACTGGATGGGCAGCATCGGTGCCTGGCTGTCAGACGTGCTGTATTCGCTGTTTGGCGGCAGTGCCCTGTGGTGGCCGGCGATGCTGGGCTTCGGTGCCTGGCGTCTGATGCGTCAGCCCAGCACTGAGCTGGTGTGGGACCCGACGACCATCGCGGTGCGCGCTGGCGGCCTGTTCCTGCTGATCATGGCGACCTGCGTCATCGGCGATATCCAGTTCTACAGCCCCGACAGCCAGCTGACCAACGGCGCGGGCGGTATCCTCGGCAAGGGCATCGCCGGGGCACTGACGCCATTGATCGGCATGGGCGGCACGGTACTGGTCGCGATGGCCAGCTTCCTGTGCGGCTTCACGCTGTTTACCGGCATGTCGTGGCTGACGGTCATGGATGAGCTGGGCAATGGCTGCATGCGGGTGTCCGGCTGGTTCGCCGAGCGCTTCAACAGTCGCCGCGACGATCAGGACGCCTACGATGACGAGGCAGCCTACGCCGAAGAGTCGCTGACGCACGAGGACGGTGAAGAGGATGACTCGGATCGCGACCCGGCCCCCAGACTGAGCTGGTGGCAGCGTCTGCTGCCGGGCCGCCGTGCCCGTGAGGATGAGTGGGACGAGGACAGCGACGAGATTCTGCTTGGTCGCCGTCAGGAGGCAGAAGGCATCGCCGCCGAGCCGCGCGGCCAGCGCCGTGTCGAGCCGTCTCTGGATGGCGGCACCGACGAGGCCATCAGCGCTCGCGATGACTTCGCGGATGACCGCAGCACCGATATCCCGTGGCAGACCGCTGAAACCACGCCTTCCGCCAAGGTGCCGGGCGCTGCCTACACCGAGCGCATGACGGTGCAGAGCGCCAATGTCAGCATCGAAGGGGTTGATCTGGCCGCGGCCCTGAAGACCGCCGTGGCGGCAGAGGCCGCCTCCGCGCCGCGTGTCGCGCATGCCGATGTCACGCGCTCCCGTCTGCCGCAAGCCGCTGCCATTGAGGCCGAGCGCCAGCGTCATGCTGACGCCTCAGTCACCACGCAGGCTCCCAAGGCGGCGACGCCAGCCCCTGCCGCCGAAGATACGGCATCAGCCTCCGACAGTACGGCTGCCCCTGCTGCCTGGGACGCCGCCTCAGCCTTTGCACCGACCGCTCGTCACGACACGGCTCGTCATGAGACCGCCCGACACGACACGGCGCAAGACGCTCAGGCGCAGAGCGAGGCCGAAGCTCACAAGGCTCCGTCTCAGGCACAAGCTCAGGCTCAAGAGCTGGCTCGCGAGCAGGAAGCGCAGCGCTTGGCTGAACAGGAAGCGCAACGTCTGGCAGAGCAGGAGGCGCAGCGCGAAGCAGAACAGAAAGCGCAGCGTGCAGCCGAGCAGCAAGCGGCAGAGCGACAAGCGCAGCTCGAAAAGCAGGCACAGCTCGAGCAGCAGGCGCAGCTTGAGAAAGAGGCACAGCGTGAGCGCGACGCGCAACTTGCGCGCGAGCGCAGCGATGCCGCGCCGGATAGCCGCAATCAACCGCCGGAGCCCAGGGACGACGATGATGCGCCCCTGCCCGGCAGTGGTGGTCAATTCGCCACGGCCGCAGGGCTGGCTGCCGGTGCGGGTGTGATGGCGGCCGGTGTCGCGGCGGCCGCTTCCGAGACTCCCGCTCGCAAGGCGGTCGTCTCCTGGGATGATGCCTTCGAGCAGCCGACGGGCAACGCGCCGACACAGGCAGACGCGCCTGCGGCGCCGAGCAGCCCGTCTGCCACGCCGCCGCAGCATGCCCCTGAGCCGCGTCAGCCTGCAGCGCCTCATCAACCGGCCGAGCCGGTCGCACCAGCGGAGCCCGATTCCGTGGCGCCTCAGGCCGAGCATGTGCCGCCTTTCGAGGCGCCGACAGCCACGCCGGAAGCGACCCCCGCAACGGCCGAGCGTCCTTCCTGGGCCTATGACGGCGATGAGTCCGGCATGGTGCCGGGCGGTGGTCGTCTGGCGACGGCGGAAGATGCGCAGGCGGCTGCCAGTGATCCCTCCGGCCCGACCCTGTGGACCGTGGAGCACATGCAGAGTCAGCGCCATGAAGGCGCCGATCACGAGGACGAGCCGGAAGGGGACCTGCCGCAGCTGAGTCTGCTGACGCCGCCGGATGCCCAGAAGCCCAACTACAGCGAAGAAGAGCTCGACCAGATGGCCGAGCTGCTGGTGGTGCGTCTGCGCGAGTATGGCGTCAAGGCCGAGGTGGCGGATGTCTGGCCGGGGCCGGTCATCACACGCTTCGAGATTCAGCCGGCGCCGGGCGTCAAGGCGTCCAAGATCTCCAACCTGTCGACGGACCTGGCGCGTTCGCTGCTGGTCAAGAGCGTGCGTGTGGTCGAGGTGATTCCGGGCCGTCCGACGGTCGGCATCGAGATCCCCAACCCCAACCGCGCCATGATTCGCCTGCGCGAAGTGTTCGATTCCGATGCCTATCAGCTGGCGGAATCTCCGGTCACCCTGGCGCTGGGGCAGGACATCGGTGGCGCCCCTGTCGTGGCCAACCTCGGCAAGATGCCACACCTGCTGGTCGCCGGTACCACCGGTTCGGGCAAGTCAGTCGGCATCAACTCGATGCTGATCTCGATGCTGCTCAAGGCCACGCCGGACGAAGTGCGCATGATCATGGTCGACCCCAAGATGCTGGAGCTGTCGGTCTATGACGGCATTCCGCATCTGCTGGCGCCGGTGGTGACCGACATGAAGGAGGCCGCCAACGCCCTGCGCTGGTGTGTCGCCGAGATGGAGCGTCGCTACAAGCTGATGGCCGCCATGGGCGTGCGCAACCTGGCCGGCTTCAATGCCAAGATCGATGAAGCCGAGGCACATGGCGCCCAGATCGCTGACCCGCTGTGGGAGCCGCAGCCCTGGGAGATGCACCAGCATCCGCCGGTGCTCGCCAAGCTGCCCTACATCGTGGTGGTGATCGACGAGTTTGCCGACATGTTCATGATCGTCGGCAAGAAGGTCGAGGAGTTGATCGCACGTCTGGCCCAGAAGGCGCGCGCCGCGGGGATTCACCTGATTCTGGCCACCCAGCGTCCGTCGGTGGACGTGGTGACCGGCCTGATCAAGGCCAACATCCCGACGCGCATGGCCTTCCAGGTCTCCTCCAAGATCGACTCGCGCACCATCCTCGATCAGGGCGGCGCCGAGGACCTGCTGGGTCACGGTGACATGCTCTACCTGCCGGCCGGTGCCGGCATGCCGACGCGCGTTCACGGTGCCTTCGTCGATGATGACGAGGTTCACCGTGTGGTCGATGACTGGAAGCGTCGCGGCTCGCCGGAGTACATCGAGGAGATCCTCACCGGTGGTGTGCAGGCGGATGCGCTGGCCGGCCTCGAGGCTGAAGGCGAGGACAGCGATGCCGAGCAGGATGCGCTCTACGATGAGGCCGTGGCCTATGTGGTCGAGTCGCGTCGTGCCTCCATCTCTGCCGTGCAGCGTCGCTTCAAGATCGGGTACAACCGCGCCGCGCGTCTGGTCGAGGCGATGGAGATGGCGGGCGTCGTCTCCGCGATGGGCACCAATGGCTCGCGGGAAGTGATCGCGCCCAACCACAGCGGCTAGCCGCCGC
>NZ_CFDJES010000019.1:21444-24835 GCF_983723665.1 Cobetia sp.
GGCACCAATGGCTCGCGGGAAGTGATCGCGCCCAACCACAGCGGCTAGCCGCCGCCGGCCTGGTCGCTGAAACACACGAAGGGGAGCTTTTTGCTCCCCTTCGTGTCAAAGACATCAGATAACAGATCACTGCCAGCAGGATATTGGCAGCAATCATCCCGAATCGCTGAAATGATGATGGTCAGCTGCAGGGCCTCGGTGCCGAGGCTTGCCACTGGTCTTCCTCATCGCAAGGAGTTTCATGAAGACATTGTCCCGTTCTTTCGCTTCTTCGTTGACCGCTCGTCTGGCCAAGGGGCTGGGCGCCGCGCTGATGTTGGGCATGGCCGCTCTGCCAGCGCACGCCGAGGAATCGGCAGGCGATCGCCTGTCGCGCCTGCTGGAGCCGCTCAAGACCTATGCTGCCGACTTCGATCAGCAGATCCTCGATGCCTCCGGTCAGCGTCTGCAGGAAGCCAAGGGCAAGATGTGGCTGTCGCGCCCGGGCAAGTTCCGCTGGAGCGTCGATGCGCCGTACCGTCAGGAAGTGGTGTCGGACGGCAAGGAAGTCTATCTGCATGACCCGGACCTCGAGCAGGTCACCGTGCAGCCGCTGGATGAGCGCGTCACCCACACGCCGGCGCTGTTGCTGTCCGGTCGTGCCAGTGAGCTGACCGCCAACTATGCGGTCAAGCGTCAGCAGCAGGGCGCGCGTGAGACCTTCACGCTGACGCCCAAACAGGCCGATACGCTGTTTGAAAGCCTCAAGCTGACCTTCGACAGCGAGCAGCTCGACATGCTGCAGATGGCGGATTCCACCGGCCAGCGTACGGCGATCGACTTCAGCAACGTGCAGTACAACCCGTCGCTGCAGGATAGTCGTTTCGTGTTCCAGATCCCGCAAGGCGCCGACGTCATTCGCGAGCAGTGATCACGCCCAAGGTGCAGCGCAAATCCTGAATACGCTTGACCAGACAAGAACGCCCGGACCTTCTGGTCCGGGCGTTCTTGTCTGTGCCAGTCGCGACTCTGCAGCCATGTGCGCGCAGGATTCGCCGCTGATCAGCTTTGTCCGGGCGTCTCGCCACGGTCTGCGGCGGCGTCCTGCTCGCGGCGCCAGCGCTCAATCTCGGCGAAGCGCTTCTCACCGCCATGCTGGGTCGGGCGGTAGAACTGCTGGGTCGGCAGCTCTTCTGGCCAGGCATCGTGGGAGCGGCCGGCCGGATAGCCATTGGGCTCGTTGTGGGCATAGCGATAGCCTTCGCCCATGCCCAGCTCCTTCATCAGCGTGGTCGGGGCATTGCGCAGGTAGACCGGCACCCCGAAGTGGGGCTGCTGGCGCACGAAGGCCTTGGCTTCCTTCCAGGCCACCTCGATGGCATTGCTCTTGGGCGCGATGGCCAGGTGAATCGCCGCATGGGCGATGGCGCGCTGGCCCTCGTAGTCACCGAGGCGCAGATAGGCGTCCCAGGCGGCGATGGTCAGCGGCAGGGCGCGTGGGTCGGCGTTGCCGACATCCTCGGAGGCAATCGCCGTCAGGCGCCGCACGACATCCAGCGGGTCGCCGCCGCCATCCATGAAGCGCGCCATGTACAACAGCGCCGCGTCGGGCCGCGAGGAGCGTATCGACTTGTGGATCGCCGACAGCAGGTCGTAATAGTCATCGCCCTGCTTGTCGAAGCTGGAGGCCTGATGGCCCAGCACGGCCTCCAGCGAGCTGTCCTCGAGTATCTCGCGCGTTCCCCCCTGGGCGTCTGGCTCACGACGCACGAAGTCACAGGCAGTCTCCAGCAGGCCGAGGGCGCGGCGTGCATCGCCGGAGGCCGAGCGCGCGATGCGGGTCAGCGTCTCGCGGCTGGCTTCGATATGACGCTTGCCGAGGCCGTTGACCTCATCCTGCAGGGCGCGCGTCAGTACCTCGATCAGGTCGTCCGTCTCCAGGGCCTTGAGCACATAGACCCGCGCCCGTGACAGCAGGGCCGAGTTGACCTCGAAGGACGGGTTCTCGGTGGTCGCGCCGATCAGCGTCAGCAGGCCGGATTCCACATGCGGCAACAGGGCATCCTGCTGGCTCTTGTTGAGGCGGTGGATCTCATCGAGAAACATCACCGTCTGGCGATCGCTGGCCTGGAAGTGTCTGGCGCGCTCCACCACCTCGCGGATGTCCTTGACGCCGGCCATCACCGCCGAGAGCTGCTCCAGATGGGCATCACAGCCCTTGGCGAGAATCTCGGCCAGCGTCGTCTTGCCGACCCCCGGCGGCCCCCACAGGATCATCGAGCGCACCACGCCGGAGGCCACCATCTGGCGCAGCGGCATGTCAGGCCCGACCAACGCTGTCTGTCCGATGTAGTCATCCAGGGTGCGGGGACGCATGCGGAAGGCCAGTGGCGCATGGGAATTCGAGGCGGTATCGGCAAAAAGATCCATCGGCGAGTCTGGCTCCGGCAGGCGTGGGGCAGTATTGCGCTCATCATGGCCGATCCTGCAGGACTGTACAAATCAGCAGGGGCGGCACGGTCAGTCAGCGGCCTCAGGCCGCGCGTGGCATTGCACCAGACTGTCATGTTTTCCTGACAGCATGACACGCTCATTTAGGCAATCCCACCCAACGTCTAACTGGCGCTCGGGGGATGTGTCCTACACTTCTAGGTGACGACATTGCTACATTCGGTAGCAATGCCCGAGGCGGCAGCGCTGTCTGCCAGCATCGGCCACCTGTTCCGTAAGGAGGAGGAAGTCATGCCCAATGTGACTCAGCTGCGCCAGGACCACGCCAACATGGCCCGTCTGCTGCACGTGCTTTCGCACCGCCACAAGACGCTCGTCAGTGGTGAGCGTCCCGACTTTCGCATGATGCGTGAGGTGGTGGATTACATTCTCGATTACATGCAGGGCTTCATCATTCCGCTGGAGCGTCAATGCACCCAGATGCTGTGCGAACGCTCCGAAGACGCCGCGCCACTCTGTCAGCGCCTCATCCAGCAATATCGCACCCTGCACGAGCGTCTGGACAAGCTGTCCGACAATCTCGACAGCATCCTGATGGACCAGATCATCCCGATGGATCAGTTCAATGCCGACCTGCGCGAGTATGTGGAGGCACACCGTGACTACCTGCGTGCCGAGCGCCAGGAGCTGTTCCCGCTGATGCGCGACAACCTCAGTGACGAGGAATGGCAGCAGCTGACCGATGCCATCCCGCATGCGCGCACCGAGCTTGAGCGCCTCCAGGAAGCCTACCCGGAACTCTACGCCGAGCTGACCGAGAGTGATGTCGTGACCGCCTGAGCCCTTTCGGTCCGATCTATAACGGTCTAGTCAGGAACTCGCCACACAGAAAGAATCCGCACTTTGCCCGCCACAACAGAAAGAACGCCAAGTCGTTGGCGGGTATTCCGAAAGTCTCCAC
>NZ_CFDJES010000019.1:24935-28632 GCF_983723665.1 Cobetia sp.
CCCGCCACAACAGAAAGAACGCCAAGTCGTTGGCGGGTATTCCGAAAGTCTCCACGTCTCATCTCCCCCACACTGAGGTCATCACATGACGCCCGCCGCGTTTCGGTGGGCGTTGTCTTTGGCGGTGTTCCGCCTTCTCAGATGACGGCCGTGCGGCCCGGGAGACAAGCGATGAGTGCTCAATCTCTTGCACGACAGTGGGCAACTTCCCAGGACGGAGCGACGTCCGAGCCCACCCAGTTCGCCAGCCAAGGCATTGCCCTGGAAGACCCGCGCCTGTTTCGCCAGCTCGCCTACGTGAATGGCTGCTGGGTGCATGGCGAAGGCGGGCGTGAGGAGGCGGTCTTCGACCCCGCCACCGGCGAGCGTCTCGGCCAGGTGCCGTGGCTCGAGGAGGCGCAGATCGACACCGCCATCGCCGCCGCCGATGCGGCCCAGAGTGAATGGCGCAAGCTGCGCGTCGACCAGCGCGGCGAGCTGCTGGATGCCTGGTACGACCTCATCCGCGCCCACAAGGAAGACCTGGCCATGCTGATGACGCGTGAGCAGGGCAAGTCGCTGGACGATGGGCGTGGCGAGGTGGAATACGGCGCCAGCTTCGTTCACTGGTTCGCCGAGGAGGGCAATCGTGCCTTCGGCGAGACCATTCCCAGCCATATCCCGAATGCCGCGCTGGGCACCGTGCGTGAGCCTATCGGTGTCGCGGCGCTGATCACGCCGTGGAACTTCCCGCTGGCGATGATCACTCGCAAGGCCGCGGCCGCGCTGGCGGCGGGCTGCACGGTGCTGGTCAAGCCGGCCGGCGAGACGCCGTTCTCGGCGCTGGCGCTGGCGGAGCTGGCCGAGCGTGCCGGCATTCCCGCAGGTGTCTTCAGCGTCATCACCGGCGAGGCCTCCGAGGTCTCCAGGCAGCTGTGTGACGACCCGCGCGTCGCTGGGCTGTCATTCACCGGCTCCACCCGGGTCGGGCGTCTGCTGCTGAAACAGTGCGCCGATAGCGTCAAGCGTGTCTCGCTGGAACTGGGCGGCAACGCCCCCTTCATCGTCGGGCCGGACATGGACCCCGAGGAGGCTGCGCGCGCCGCCGTCGATGCCAAGTTCCAGACCTCCGGTCAGGACTGCCTCGCGGCCGACCGTATCCTGGTCCACGACAGCCTCTACGAGGACTTCCTGAGCCACTTCGCACGCATCATGAAGCAGCTCAAGGTCGGCAATGGTCAGGTGAAGGGGATCGACCTTGGCCCGCTGATCCACCGCGACGCCGTCGCCAAGGCGCAGACCATCGTCGATGACGCCGTCGAGCGTGGCGCGCGGCTGATCCACGGCGACCAGAGCATGGCGCCGGGCCCCAACTTCTTCATGCCGGTACTGCTGGCCGACATCACGCCGGACATGCGCGTCTGGCGCGAGGAAACCTTCTCGCCGGTGGCCGGCATCACCGCCTGGCACGATGAGGAAGAGGTGATCGCGATGGCCAACGACACCGAATACGGCCTCGCCGCCTACGTCTATACCCACGATGTGCGCCGCATCTGGCAACTGATGCGTGGCCTGCGCTTCGGCATGGTCTCGGTCAATTCCGTCAAGATGACCGGCGCGCCGATTCCCTTCGGCGGCGTCAAGCAATCTGGCCTGGGTCGCGAAGGTGGCCGTCAGGGGCTCGAGGAATATCTCGATATCAAGTACTACTGTCTGGGTGGACTGGAAAGCGCCTCCGGAAGTTGAGACGGACATCCTTCACTGTCACATGTCGATCATGGCGACCGGTGGCCATTGAGCACCACCGGTCGATCGCCCCTAGTTGAGCATTCGGAGAGTCACATGAGCACCGATAACACCCTGAGTCAGGCCGCCAGCTTCGACGACGCGACCTCGACCGATGAGCTGATTCGCCGTGATCGCAAGGTCACCTTCCATGCCTCGACCCACCTGCGCGATTACGCCCAGGGCGATGCACCGGGCCGCGTGATCACCGGTGGCGAAGGCATCCGCATCCGCGAGCGTGACGGGCGTGAGCTGATCGATGGCTTCGCCGGCCTCTACTGCGTCAACATCGGTTACGGGCGCACGGAAGTCGCTGATGCCATCCACGAGCAGGCCCTCAAGCTCAGCTACTACCACACCTATGTCGGCCACTCGAATGAGCCGCAGATCGCGCTGTCCGAGAAGATTCTCGAGCTGGCCGGCCCCGACATGTCCAAGGTCTATTACGGCATGTCCGGCAGTGATGCCAACGAGACCCAGCTCAAGCTGGTGCGCTATTACCACAACGTGATCGGCAAGCCGGAGAAGAAGAAGGTCATCTCGCGCTGGCGCGGCTATCACGGCTCCGGCATCGCCTCAGGCTCGCTGACCGGACTGGCGGCCTTCCATGATCACTTCGATCTGCCGATTCCGGGCATCCTGCACACCGAGGCGCCGGACTATTATCGTCGTCCCGCCGAGTGCGCCGAGATGAGCGAGCGCGAATTCTCCACCTGGTGCGCCGAGAAGCTCGAGGCGATGATCCAGGCCGAAGGGCCGGAGACCGTCGGCGCCTTCATCGGCGAACCGGTGCTGGGCACCGGTGGCATCGTGCCGCCGCCGGAGGGCTACTGGGAGGCCATCCAGGCCGTGCTCAAGCGCCACGACATCCTGTTGATCTGCGATGAGGTGGTGTGCGGCTTCGGGCGCATCGGCAGCCAGTTCGGCTACCAGCACTTCGGCATCAAGCCGGACCTGGTCACCATCGCCAAGGGCCTGACCAGCGCCTATCAGCCGCTGTCCGGGGTCATCGTCGGTGACCGCGTGTGGAAGGTGCTGGAGCAGGGCACCGGCGAATTCGGCCCCATCGGCCATGGCTGGACCTACTCCGGCCATGCGCTGGGCGCCGCCGCCGGTGTCGCCAACCTGGAGATCATCCGTCGCGAGGGCCTGGTCGACAACGCCCGCGATACCGGCGCCTATCTGCAGAACGCCATGCAGGAGGCTTTCGCCGATCACCCCATCGTCGGCAATGTGCGTGGCATCGGCCTGCTGGCGGCGCTGGAGTTCTCGCCGCAGCCGTCACAGCGCAAGGCGTTCGACTCAGCGCTCAAGGTCGGCCCGCGCATCTCCGCGGCAGCCCTCGAGGAAGGCCTGGTCGCTCGCGCCATGCCGCAGGGCGACATCCTCGGCTTCGCGCCGCCGCTGGTGGTCACGCCTGAGGAAATCGATGACATCGTCGCCCGCGCGCGTCGCGCCGTGGACAAGGTGCATCAGGAGCTTGTCGACAATGGCGATCTCACGTCTGGTGATCAGTAGGCCATGGCATTGACCTTACCCCCGCTCAAGAGCACACGGGAAACGCCGCTGTCGCTGGCCGATATCTATGCCGCGCGCCAGCGGCTGTTTCATTCATCGACGGCCACGGGTGTCGAACGCACAGCGCTGGTGCCTTCACCGGCGCTGTCGCGCCGCTTCGATGCCGAGATTCTGCTCAAGCTGGAGACCCGCCAGCCCACTGGCGCCTTCAAGCTGCGCGGGGCCAGCAATCTGCTGGCCGCCGTGGCGGAGCAGGCCGCCGGGGAGGCCTACGAGCGCCTCCAGCGCGGCGTGACCACCGCCTCCACCGGCAATCATGGTCGCGCGTTGGCCTACGCCGCGATGCGCCGTGGCCTCAGGGCGGTCATCTGTCTCTCCGAGCAGGTGCCCGCCAACAAGGTGCGTGCCATCGAGG
>NZ_CFDJES010000020.1:0-5500 GCF_983723665.1 Cobetia sp.
GTGCGTGATCGCTGGTTGACCGATGCGGGTGAGCCGAAGTCCCCGTCAGCTGACAAGCCGCTGGCTCGCTGGCTGGCACGTCTGGCGGACATGCAGCCGGATGCCGCCAAGGGCAGCGCCAGCGAGCTGAGCGTCTATCCCGGTTCGCCCTGGTGGCTGAGCCAGTCGCTGCGCCGCGGCGATCGCCTGTTGGCCTATGAGCTGCATCCGGGCGAGATCTACCACTTCGATCAGGCGCCGGTGCAGCGTGACAGCCTCGGCAAGGTCATGCGTCGTCAGCAGGATGGTCTGTCCGGTCTGTTGGCGGCCGTGCCGGTCACCACGCCGCGCGTCGCCGTGCTGATCGACCCCAGCTATGAGCTGAAGAATGATTATCGTGATGTCGCCGAGGTCGTGGTCGAGACCCTGCGCAAGTCACGTCATGCCACCATCATGATCTGGTATCCGCTGCTGCCGGCGGGGCGTCAGCATGATCTGCTCGAGCGTCTCAAGAAGCATTCGCCGGCACCGATGTGGCGCAGTGAGCTGACGATCGATTCACCGGAAGGCGAGCACGGCATGTACGGCTCCGGCATGCTGGTGATCAATCCGCCGTGGCAGTTCGATCGTCAGTTCTCCACCGCCATGCAGGAAGTGGTCGAGGTGCTCAAGGGCGCGCTGCCGGCTCCGCAGTCGGTTGCCGTCGAGCACAAGGGCCTGTGGTGGCTGTCGGAGGAGGTCGCCCGCGAACGCAACGAGCCCAAGCCGATGCCGCGTGAGCGCCTGCTGTCGCTGCGCAAGCTCAACCAGAAGGTCAAGCGCGACAGCGATGTCGAGGTGACCCAGGCCAAGCCCAAGCGCGAGAAGCTCAAGCGCGGTGAAGGCTGGGCCAAGCCTCGCGTGCGCAATGACAGTGCGACGCCCAAGGCCAAGGGCAAGCGTCATTCCGCGACTGCCAAGCCCAAGACCAGCATCAAGGCGCAGGTCAAGGATGAGGTCCATGGGCATTCCGCGCCGAGCCAGAAGCGCGTCAGCGAGAAGCCTGCCGAGCGCAAGTCGACGGCCGCTGTCGAGCCGACTCGTCCGCGTGGCAAGGGCGAGACGGCAGGCAAGGGAGCGGGCAAGGATTCTGCCAGCTGGAGCGACTGGTCCTCCAGCGTGCCGGGTAAGGGCCGCCGCGAAGGCTCCACGCGGGTCAGCATGCGCAGCACGCCGGCGATTGGTCGTGATGGTCAGGTCAACCCGAACAGCACGACCAAACTGCCCAGAAAGTACGCGGCCAAGCAGCGTCCTGAAGACAACAAGGATGTCGGCAAGCCGCTGGATGCGCGTGAAGCGCGTGCCCTGCGTGAGAAGCAGGAAAGCAATGCCATGAGAGGCAAGGCTGCCAAGGGCGGCGCCAGCAAGGAAAGCTCTGGAAAGTCAGCAGCTGGCAAGACGAATTCAGGCAAGACAGCGCCTGCCAAGGACAGCTCTGGCAAGACTCAGAGCAACAAGCCACGCGGCCCGCGCAAGCCGTGATGGCTGAGGTGAACGCAGAACGCTGAGCGCCATATCAAGAGCTCGGACTGACAACGCCCCCATAGGCCATGCCTGTGGGGGCGTTTGCATTGTGGGTGTTTAGATAGTGGGGCGTCTAGATCGCGGGGCCCTTTGCATCGTGGGGTATTTGTATTGTCGGGGCCGTTGGCCTGATCAGTGTGCGATGTCTTCCCGCCATAGCCGCCGATAGAGGCCGGGTTCTGCCATCAGGGCATCGTGGGTCCCCAGCTGGGTGATGCAGCCCTGTTCCAGCACCAGCAGGCGGTCCGCATCACGCACCGTGGCAAGCCGGTGTGCCACCACGATCAAGGTCACTTCGCCACGCAGCTCATGCAGTGCCTGCTGCAACAGGGCTTCGGTATGGCTATCGATGCTGGCGGTGGCCTCATCCAGCAACAGCACGCGTGGTGTCGTGACCAGTGCACGTCCGAGCGCCAGCAATTGGCGCTCACCCGTGGAGAGACTGAGGCCGCGCTCGCCCAGCAGGGTGTCGAGCCCTAGCGGCAGACTATCGACCAGCGGCGTCAGATGCGCTTTGTGCAGAACCCGTGACAGGTGCTGCTGGCTGATTTCACGCCCCAGCAGCAGGTTGTCGCGCAGTGTCGTGGCGCGGATGAAGGGCTCCTGCGGGACGACGGCTATCGCGGTAGCGCGTTGTTGAGCCGACCACTCCATCAGCGGACGACCATCCAGCAGCAGCTGAGACGCCGGGGCAGGGCGCTGCCCGCTGAGCAGATCGAGCAGGGTGGACTTGCCGCTGCCCGTCGGGCCGACCACGCCGAGAAACTCACCGCTCTCGATGGCAAGCATCAGTCCATTGAGGGCCGGACCCTCCGCACCTTGGTGGTGGAAGGTCAGCTGCTCGAGTTGATAGTGACCACTCGCTATCACGGTGTTGTCCGAGTGCCGACGCGTGGCTGCCTGCGCTGTGCGCGTGTCTGGCTCAGGCGTCTCGCGTGGCCGGTCCAGGACCTCTTCCAGCCGGCCAGTCGCCACCAGCGCCGACTGGAAGACCTGCAGTCGCTGCGTGATCTGGATCAGGGGCTCGCTGATGCGCCCCAACCAGGCGATGAACGCGTAGAGCACTCCCAGTTCCGCACCGCCCCCCAGTTCGCGCAGCCCGAACACGGCGACCAGCGAGAGCGTGATCAGCATCGCCATCAGGTCGATGGCCGAACGCAACAGCAGCCCCGACACACGCACCGTGCGCATGCGCGCCTGATACTGGGAGACGTTGAGGTGGTGATAGCGCTGACTGAAGCGTTCGGTCTGGTCGCTTGCCTGCAGCACACTCATGCCGCCGATCGCCTCGGCGATTCTGGCATTCTGCAAGGCACGCAGGCGGCGCACCTCGCGTGCAGCGCGCCCGGAGAAGCGCTGATACAGCCAGATCATGCCGATGGAGAGCGGCACCAGCGCCGTCGCGATCATCGCCAGGGTGCCATCCATCAGGGCCATCGCCGACAGGATGCCGATCAACAGCACCACATTGCCGATCAGTGTCGCCAGCACCCCGATATACAGCTCCTTGAGCGACTCGGTGTCGTTGGTCACGCGGGCCACCAATTCACCGGCAGCGATATTGTCGAGGGTCGATAGTGGCTGGTGCAGCAGATGTGTGAAGACTCGCTCACGGATATCGCGCACGCTGGCGAGGGCCAGACGGGCAAAGCGCAGCTGCTGGAAATAGCGTCCGGCGGCGGCGCCCAGCTGGGTGATCACGTAGATGCCCACCAATCCGGCCAGGGCCTCGGGGGCGAGGTTGCCGGGAATCAGGTAGTCATCCAGATAGCGCTGGGTCAGCCACGGGCCAAGCACATCCAGTACGGTCGCCGCGATCAGGATCAACAGCGCGCGCAGGACCTCTGCGCGGCGCCTGCCCAGCGGTTGCCAGAGCAATGCCAGTCGCCGTCGGCTGAGCAGGCGAGTGCCGCTGAGGGTGTCGGGTCGTGTCGCGGCATCGTGGCTCATGAGCGCTCCGCCTTGGCATCGTCTTCGCGGTTGACCTGCTGGGCCTGCCATAGGCGCCAGTAGGCGCCGCGGGCGGCCAGCAGACTGGCGTGATCGCCCTGTTCCAGGATGCACCCGTCCTCGAGCACCAGGATCTGCTGGCAGGCCTGCACGGCAGACAGGCGATGGGAATTGATGATCAGCGTGCGCTTGAGGCCGTGATGATCGGGTTGCTGCAGGCGCGCGAGAGTCTTCAGCAGGGTGCGTTCGGTGACCTGGTCGACCGCCGACAGGGTATCGTCCAGCAGCAGGATCGGCGCCTCGCTGAGCAGGCTGCGTGCCAATGCCAGCCGCTGACGCTGGCCGCCGGAGAGCGTGATGCCTCGCTCACCCACCAGCGTCTCCAGCCCCTGGGGGAGGCGGCGCAGATCTTCCTCGAAGGCTGCGGCGCGCAGTGCCTCTCGAATTCGCTCGTCGGAGGCCTCGGGGCAGGCGAGGGCGACATTGTCGGCTACCGAGAGCGCAAACAGGAACGGGTCCTGGGGGACCAGTGAGAACTGCTGGCGCCAGGCCGATAGTGTGTACTTACTTGCTTCTCTGCCGCCGAGCGTCAAGACCCCTTGCTCAGGCGTCAGAGGCCAGCTGCGCGACAGCAGACGCAGCAAGGTGGACTTGCCACTGCCGGTCGCGCCGACGATCCCCAGACTGCCCCCTGCCGCCACCTGAAGAGAGAGGGGGCCAAGGGCACGTTGCTGGCTGCCCGGGTAGTGGAATTCATTGATCTCAAGGCATAGTGAATGGACACTTACCTTGTTCAGAGTGCCGCTGTCCTCAAGGGCTTCTGGCGCGGCGTGGAAGGTGGCCAGCCGCCGTGCGGCTGCCGCGCCGCGCTGCAGGATATTCAGGCACCAGCCAAGCGCGAACATCGGCCAGATCAGCTGCGCCAGATAGAGCGTGAAGCTGGTCAGTTGGCCCAGGGTGATGGCGTCATCCAGATAGCGCCAGCTACCCACACCCAGCGTCAGCAGCGTCGCCGCCGAGAGCGCAATGAACACCACCGGATCAAAGGCCGCCTCCAGCTTCTGGACGCGATAATCGACGGCTTCGGCGGCGGCGGCACGCTGCGAGAATCTTGCGCCTTCATCCTCCAGCAAGGCATGGCTTCTGAGCATGCGAATGCCGGCGAAGGCTTCCTGGGTCTGGTCATTCAGGTCCGAGAAGCGCTCCAGCGATTCGCGGAAACGCTCTCCGATCCTTCGCGAGATGCGTGCGAAGGCCCAGGCCATGAAGGGAAATGGCAACAGGGCGAGCAGCGTCAGTGGCACATCGATGGCGATCAGCATGATGCCGAGCACCAGCACGAAGGTCATGGCGCCATCGACGCTGGACAGCACGCCTTCCGCGGCGGCCATCTCCACGGCATCGATGTCCTGACTGGCGTGCGCCATCAGGTCTCCGGTGCGATGGCGCTGATAGAAGCCGGGGTCCAGGCGCGTCAGCTTGGCATGGAAGGCATCACGCTGCTCCGTCCCCAGCTGATAGGCGGTGCCGAACAGTGTCACGCGCCAGGCATAGCGCAGTGCATAGAGCGCAAGCCCTGCGCCTACCAGCCACAACAGGCGGCTCAGCAAGGCCTCGTGGTCCAAGCTGCCATCACGCAACGCATCGATGGTGGCGCCGATCGCCCACGGCAACAGCAGATTCAGCCCCGCGACCCCGATCAGGAACGCGATGGCCAGCAGATAGCGGGGCCAATGGCGGGTGAAGAAGTCGAGCAGCAGGTGGCGCAACGGGGCCTCGGGGAGAGGCCCGGTGCTCAGTTCATCGGCGGGGGCCGGCGGGGGAGAGGCGCTGGAGTCACGGGACTCGCGATGGGCATCCTGCGGTCTGTTCGATGTCGCGCGTCCCGCCATGTCGGCTCCCGGTCTGCCCCTGCCCGCCTCCGCCACTCGGAGGGGTCGGCAGAGGCAGTATAACGAGAGGGAGACAGCCAGACGCAAGCACTGTCGGCAAGAGAGGCCGGCTGCGG
>NZ_CFDJES010000020.1:5600-28500 GCF_983723665.1 Cobetia sp.
AACGAGAGGGAGACAGCCAGACGCAAGCACTGTCGGCAAGAGAGGCCGGCTGCGGGCGAGAGTCAGCTCGGCGCGATCACTTCGGTGCGATCACTTGCCGATGCAGAAGCTGCCGAAGATTTCCCCGAGCAGATCATCGGCTGAAAATTCGCCGGTGATCTCGGACAGTGCCATCTGGGCGGCGCGCAGGTCTTCGGCCAGCAGCTCCCCGGCGCCGGCGCCATGCAGCTGGGCGTCGCCGTTGTCGAGAGATACGCCAGCGCGCTCCAGCGCATCCAGGTGGCGGCGGCGGGCGCTGAAGCGCCCCTCTGCGGTGCCGGTGAAGCCCATGATGTCCTTGAGGTGATCGCGCAGCGCATCGAGGCCCTGATTGTCGCGCGCCGAGATGCGCACCACGCTGGCCTGGTGGCGTGCCAGCTCGGCATCGCCATCCTGTGTTGCGGTGATGGCGGTCAACCCCGGCGTCTCGCCGCTGGTGTCGATCTTGTTGCGGACCAGCGTCAGGCGGGACGGGTCCGGCAGGCGCGCGACGAATTCCGGCCAGATCTCCATCGGGTCCGTCGCCGAGGTGGTCGCGGCATCGACCAGCAGCAGGACGCGGTCCGCCTTCTCGATCTCGTCCCAGGCGCGCTGCACGCCGATGCGCTCGACGGCGTCCGGCGTGTCGCGCAGCCCGGCGGTATCGATGATATGCAGTGGCATGCCGTCGAGATGGATGTGCTCACGCAGCACGTCGCGGGTGGTGCCTTCGATATCGGTGACGATGGCGGTGTCCTGCTCGGTCAGCGCATTGAGCAGGCTCGACTTGCCGGCATTCGGGCGGCCGGCGATCACCACCGTCATGCCCTCGCGCATCAGGGCGCCCTGGTTGGCAGCGGCTCGCACGCCTACCAGCTCGGCCTTGACTTCATCGAGGCGCGCCGCGACATGGCCGTCGGCCAGGAAGTCGATTTCCTCTTCGGGGAAGTCGATGGCGGCCTCGACGTAGATGCGCAGCTCGATCAGGCGCTGCACCAGCGCGCTGACGCGCGTCGAGAACTCGCCCTTGAGCGAGCGCAGCGCATTCTCGGCCGCCGCGCGTGAGCTGGCGTCGATCAGGTCGGCGATGGCTTCGGCCTGGGCGAGATCCAGCTTGTCGTTCAGGAAGGCGCGCTCGCTGAATTCACCGGGGCGTGCCAGACGTGCGCCCAGCTGCACGCAGCGCTCCAGCAGCAGGTCCATGATCACCGGGCCGCCATGCCCTTGCAGCTCCAGCACGTCCTCGCCGGTGAAGGAATTCGGGCCCTGGAAGTAGAGCGCGATGCCTTCGTCGAGGGCGATGGGGTTGCCCTGGGTATCGAGTCCCATGAAGGGACCATAGTGGGCGCGGCGTGCCGGCGGGCATTGGCCCAGCATGGCCTGGGCGATGGCCTGACAGGCCGGACCGGAGACACGGATGATGCCGACGCCACCACGGCCGGGCGGAGTGGCCAGGGCCGCGATGGAGTCAGGCTGGTAGGCGGTAGACATGCACAAACCTCGGGCGCGAAGCCGGAATGAAGATGAAGGAGATGGCCGCTATTGTCGCGGCTGGAGGCCCGTGACAGCAAGCGGGGTGACGGGGAAGGCGCCTTGCGGCGGGAGTGTCGGCGCAGCCCTCGGAATCAGGGCCTGAAACGCCACGACCCCCGCCGAGGCGAGGGTCGTGGGTGAGTCATGTCAGGCGAACCTGAAAGGCATCATGCGCCTTTCTTGGTTGGCTCGGCATTCTCGATCTGACGGGTGATGACGTACTGCTGAGCGATCGACAGCGTGTTGTTGACGATCCAGTACAGCACCAGACCTGCCGGGAACCACAGGAAGAAGAAGGTGAAGACGATCGGCAGCATCTTCATGATCTTCGCCTGGGTGGGGTCCGGAGGCGTCGGGTTCAGCTGCTGCTGGATGAACATCGTCAGGCCCATGATGATCGGCAGGATGAACAGCGGGTCCTTCACTGACAGATCCTGGATCCACAGCATGAACGGCGCGTGGCGCAGTTCGACGGATTCCATCAGCATCCAGTACAGGGCGATGAAGACCGGCATCTGGATCACGATCGGCAGACAGCCCCCCAGCGGATTGATCTTCTCCGTCTGGTAGAACTTCATCATCTCCTGCGAGACCTTCTGGCGGTCGCTGCCGTACTTCTCCTTGATGCGCTGCATCTCGGGGCCCATCTTGCGCATCTTGGCCATCGAGCGGTACGCGGTCGCGGACAGTGGGAACAGCACGACCTTGACCAGAACGGTCAGCAGGATGATGGAGGCACCCCAGTTGCCGACCAGCGCGTGGATGTGCTCCAGCAGCCAGAACAGCGGGTTGGCCAGGAACCACAGCCAGCCGAAGTCGACGACCAGTTCCAGGTAGGGAGCGGTCGCTTCCAGCTGGTCCTGATCCTTCGGGCCGACGAACAGGGTCGCGCCGAGCTCAGCCTGCTGACCCGCGGCGATCTGGGTCGTCGGGCTCGCGAAGGCGGCGACATTGCGGTTCTGCTTGTCGACGTTGGCGTAGTAGAGGTTCTTCTGGTTGTCAGCCGGCACCCAGGCAGACACGAAGTAGTGCTGGATCATGGACACCCAGCCACCCTGGACGTCGACATTCTTGAAGCTGCCGTCCTGGATGTCTTCGAAATCGACCTTCTGGTAGTGGTTCTCTTCAGAAGAGAACGCCGCACCCAGATAGGACTTCATGCCCATGCCGCCACCGGAGGTCGGGTCCGCGCTGTTGTCACGGGCCAGCTGACCGATGAAGCGAGCATTGACCGGCTGCTGTGACTGGTTGTCCAGCAGGTAGTCGACCTTGATCTGGTAGCTGTCCTGGCTGACGGTGAAGCGCTTGATGACCGCAACACCATTGATGTCGGCCTTCAGGTCCACTTGCAGGCTGTCATCACCCTCGGCAAGGCTGTAGCTGTTGCTGTCGGCAGAGAAGGCGATACGGCCCTTGTGGCCATCCAGCTGCAGGCCGGACTTGGCCACGTAGCTGCGTGACTGATTGTCGGACAGCAGCACGAAGGGCGACTCGGAAGCGTTGTTCTGCTTGTGCTCGAGCAGCGCTGCATAGACCACGTCACCGCCCTGCGGATCGATACGCAGGTCCAGCACGTCAGTCTTGACTTCAATCAGGTTGTTGCTCGGGGTGCTTGCTGCGCTATCCGGCGTGGAGAGGCCGGTATCGCCATTGGCAGTCGTGCTGCTGCTTGGGGCTTCAAGGCCTTGCGCAGTGGCATTGGCGGCCTGAGAGGCAACCTGGGGAGCCTGTGTTTCCGCAGCCGGCTGGTCGTAGTCCTTGTTCCACTGGACCACCATCAGATAGGCGACAACCGCAAGCGGAATCACGAGGAGTAATCGTTTGACGTCCATGGTGTATACCCGTTGGAGGGTGAATCAATCTGGCGGGGAGTCAGATGAGTCCGGTCACGAACGGTAGGGCGTATAACGAAAAAAACGCCACATGCCGGACGCACCGGGCAGGTGTCGCGTCAGGCAGGTGGCGTTGACTTGGCCGCTTTCTGGCGTCTGGCGTCCTTCTCCAGACGAGCCCACATGCCGTCCAGCTGGCGATGCAGAGTCTCGTTGTCCAGCTCGGTCACGCCTCGCTTGGCCAGTACGACGATGTCGACGGCCGGAAGGCGCTGCTGGCGGAGGCGAATGGATTCGCGCGTCAGACGTTTGAGGCGGTTGCGATCTACGGCACGGCGCACGTTCTTCTTGCTGAACACCAACCCCAGGCGGGCATGTCCCAGGTCATTCGGACACGCCAGGGCCAGAAGCCCCTTGCCGTGTACCTTGAGGGTGGTGTGATCGAAGACGTGCCGGTAATCCCCGGCAGTCAGCAAGCGAAGCTGCCGGGGAAATCCCTGACGGGACATCCGGGCCTCGATCAGGCGCTCAGACGCTTACGGCCTTTCGCACGACGACGCTGGATGACCTCACGGCCACCTTTGGTCGCCATACGAGCACGGAAACCGTGTGTGCGCTTGCGCTTCAGGACGCTCGGCTGAAATGTGCGTTTCATAGCTGCTTCTTCCCACGTGGTTGTTTGGAAAAGGTCAACGAATGTTGCCCTGTATCCACATGAGGACAGGGCAGATTGGTCAGGGGCAGGGATTCTAGTGAATCTGCAAGTGGCTTGCAATGTCGCGTTGGAAGTTGTCCACAGCCCGTTCGCGGCATTTGACGACAGATATCGTCTACGCCGCCCGCCATATGGCGCTTCGTGTCTCACGCGGATCACGTGCAAGACAGGCCTTCGGGCACAAAAAAATTCGATTTGGCGTCCTTGAGCCTACAGGCACCGCTCGCCAGGCAAGCGATCAGCGCTTTTTCAGCGCTCAGTGGGGCTGAGTGATCGGCATCGCCCGCCATGGCGATGCACGGGAAGGCGCAAGTCCTGTGTTCGGTCGTGAGCCTCAAGGACTCGCGTTTCTGACGAGCGGTTGTGCACTCCCGACCCTGGCGTGTCAGGCGTGCCGAAAAGTCGCAGTGGATAACCCGGGATTCTGCCGGCGCGATCGCAGCCCCTCGCACCTCGCGTGATTCGAAGATCGCGGGGCTGCTGTCATTACTACAGAGAAGTAGTTCTGAATAACCAATAACTATTAAGGAAGGCAGTTGCTGTGGATAACCTGTTTTTTCCTATCTTGCTCAATTGCATGTCGATAGGACAGCTCTGGCGATAAGTGGTGGGCAACCTGCGTTCAGCCTGTGCATGGCCATGTGCATAACTGTCGTCTTGTCCACAGTCGAAATCTTGTGCGCGGATACTCCCCAGCCTGTCCCGATGCGGATACTTGAAGAATACCGATGTTGTCCACAGTGCTTTTTGCGGCAGATGTCGTGTGGATAACTCGTGGCTTGGCCTATACAATGGCCGCCCCTTCGACAACTGGATGTGAGGTCGCGTGTCGCTCGCACTTTGGCAACAATGTCTTGACGCCCTGCAAGACGAGCTGAATTCACAGCAGTTCAATACCTGGGTTCGTCCCCTGCAGGCTGAGGAAGGCGACAGCGGAGAGCTGTGCCTGCTCGCCCCCAACCGCTTCGTGCGTGATTGGGTCAATGACAAGTACCTCAAACGAATTCACGAGCTGCTGCGTGAGCTGGCACCGGGCAAGCCGCCCAAGGTCGAGCTGAGCGTCGGTAGCCGCCGGACCGTCTCGAACCCGCGTCCGGAAGGCGCGGCTGCGTCGCCGGTATCTGCCCAGGCGCAAGCGCCGGGCCAGATGCCGAGCCCGCGTGCCCCTTCCGTGCATACGCCGCCGCGGGGCAATTTCGCGGAAGAGCGTGAGATGGCCGGCGATGGCGCCCGGGAACAGGCACCGCGTCGCAACACGCGCCAGGTGCAGGTAGAAGGTAGCCTCAAGCATTCCAGTGGCCTGAATCCGAACTTCACCTTCGAAACCTTTGTCGAAGGCAAGTCCAACCAGCTGGCCCGCGCGGCCTCGCGTCAGGTCTCCGAGAATCCCGGCGGCGCCTACAACCCGCTGTTCCTGTATGGCGGCGTGGGTCTGGGCAAGACCCACCTGATGCACGCGGTGGGCAATCATCTGGCCAAGCAGGGCGGCGAGAATGCCAAGGTGGTCTACCTGCATTCCGAGCGCTTCGTGGCGGACATGGTCAAGGCGCTGCAGCTCAATGCCATCAATGACTTCAAGCGTTTCTACCGTTCGGTGGATGCGCTGCTGATCGATGACATCCAGTTCTTCGCTGGCAAGGAGCGTTCCCAGGAGGAGTTCTTCCACACCTTCAATGCGTTGCTCGAGGGTGGTCAGCAGATGATCCTGACCTCGGACCGCTATCCGAAGGAGATCAATGGGGTCGAGGAGCGTCTCAAGTCACGCTTCGGCTGGGGGCTGACCGTCGCCATCGAGCCGCCGGAGCTCGAGACGCGCGTCGCGATCCTGATGAAGAAGGCCGATCAGGCCAAGGTCGATCTGCCTCACGATGCCGCCTTCTTCATCGCGCAGAAGATCCGCTCCAACGTGCGCGAGCTGGAAGGTGCCTTGAAGAAGGTCATCGCCGACTCCCACTTCATGGGGCGCGCGATCAATCAGGACTTCATCCGTGAATCCCTGAAGGACCTGCTGGCACTGCAGGACAAGCAGGTGGGTGTGGACAATATCCAGCGCACCGTGGCCGAGTACTACAAGATCAAGATTTCCGATCTTCACTCCAAGCGCCGCTCGCGCTCCGTCGCCCGTCCGCGTCAGGTCGCGATGGCGCTCGCCAAGGAGCTGACCAACCACAGCCTGCCGGAAATCGGCGATGCCTTCGGTGGGCGAGACCACACCACGGTGCTGCATGCCTGTCGCAAGGTGGCCTCGCTGCGTGAAGAGAACGCCGATATCCGCGAGGACTACAAGAATCTGCTGCGTCTGTTGACCAGCTGATCGAATTGCAGCGGCAGGTCGGGTTGGCGACAATCACGCTATCGGCCTGCTGTGCTCCGGGCTTGCCTGTCGCGGCCCCGAATTTCTTTTGCGTGCGCGCTGCCTGTCAGCGAGCATTGCCCCGTTTCCAGAGAGTGGAGTCTCCATGAAATTTGCCATTTCGCGTGAAGCCCTGCTGCGCCCGCTGTCCCTGGTGGCGGGTGTCGTCGAGCGTCGTCAGACACTGCCGGTGCTGTCCAATGTGCTGCTTGAAGTGTCCGATCAGCAGCTGTCGCTGACCGGGACTGACCTTGAGGTCGAGCTGATCGGGCGCGTCGAGCCCAGCCGTGTCGATGAGCCGGGTTCCGCGACGGTGCCGGCGCGCAAGCTGATGGATATCTGCAAGTCACTGCCCGAAGGCAGCGAGATCATTCTCGCGCTGGAAGAAGGGCGTGCCATTCTGCGCAGCGGCCGTTCACGCTTCACCCTGTCGACCTTGCCGGTGGCCGAGTTCCCGAACATCGATGATGGTCAGGGCGATATCACCGTCAGCCTGCCGCGCGGCACCCTCAAGCATCTGATCGACGCGACCTCCTTCGCGATGGCGCAACAGGATGTCCGGTATTACCTCAACGGCATGCTGCTGGAACTGACCAGCAACCTGGTGCGTACCGTGGCGACCGATGGTCACCGCCTGGCCGTCTGCGAGCAGGCCGCTGACATCAGCGTGCCGGAAGCGCAGAAGCTGATCATTCCGCGCAAGGGTATCCTTGAGCTGACGCGCCTGCTCGACGGCAGCAACGAGCTGATGACATTGACGGTCAGCGGGACGCACGTGCGTGCCCAGACCGGCGACTTCACCTTCACCTCCAAGCTGGTGGACGGCAAGTTCCCGGATTACGAGCGCGTTGTCCCGCGTGGCGGTGACAAGGTCATCGTGGCCGAGCGTGCCGAGCTGCGTCAGGTACTGTCGCGCACCGCGATCCTCTCCAACGAGAAGTACCGTGGCGTGCGCCTCTATCTGGAGGCCGGCAACCTGCGTGTGCTGGCCAACAACCCCGAGCAGGAAGAGGCCGAAGAGAATATTGCCCTTGATTATCAAGGGGCTGGCCTCGAGATCGGCTTCAACGTCGGTTACCTGATCGATGTGCTGGGAGTGCTGGATGCCGATCGCGTACAGCTGACGCTGTCCGATGCCAACAGCTCGGCGCTGCTGGAAGAGCCGGGTGGCGGCGATGCGCGTTACGTAGTGATGCCGATGCGTCTGTAATATCGTAATTTCTTTTTAAATCAGTATCTTGAATCGTAATTGTGGCGCAATTAACGCGCGCAATCGCAGAATGAGCCTCGACAACACCCGCCATTTTCACTCCTGAATGGCGGGTGTTGTCGTATTTGAGCCCCGAAGGCGGCCATGGCTCTATTTCTCTATCGAATGAGGCCGTCATGGCGCTTGAACGACTTCAATTCCAGAATCTGCGCAACCTGGCGACAGTCGATATGGCGCCGGGAAAAGGGGTGAATCTGGTCAGTGGTGCCAATGGCAGTGGCAAGTCGAGCCTGCTGGAAGGTATCCATGTGCTGGGGCTGGCGCGCTCTTTCCGCACGCACAAGCTCAAGCATGCCATTGCGCATGACACGGCGGGAATGACGCTGTTTGGCCGCTTGGCAGGCGATCCACCGCGCCCCCTGGGGGTAAGGCGTGATCAGGCTGCAGATGGGCTGGAGATGCGGCTGGATGGCGAGAAGGTAGAGCGAGTCGCCCAGCTGGCTCAGGCCTTGCCGTTGCAGCTGATCAATCCGGATGCCTTCCGGTTGCTGGAGGGGTCGCCCTCTGCCCGACGTGAGTTCCTCGATTGGGGTGTGTTTCACGTGAAACACGACTTCTTCGACGTCTGGCGCCGTGTGCGTCGGGCGCTCAAACATCGGAACGCACTGCTCAGGCATGGTAAGATGGACGTTCAGGCACTTAACGTCTGGGATCGAGAGTTTGCTCACTGGAGCGAGCGTCTTGATGCCCTGCGCATGGAATATATGCAGGCGCTGGCGCCTCTGTTTCAAGCCACGCTTGCCGAGCTGATTGATTTACCCGAGCTGACTCTGCGCTATCAGCGCGGTTGGGATGCCAAGCGCCCTCTGGGCGACGTGCTGGCAGCAGGGCGCGACAGTGATAGCCATATGGGCTTTACCCAGACTGGCCCACAACGCGCCGACTTGCGTATTCGCCTGGGGCGACGCCCTGCAGTCGAGGTGTTGTCTCGCGGCCAGCAGAAGCTGGTGGTCAGCGCTCTCAAGCTGGCTCAGGGTCGCTTGCTCGAAGAAATGAACGGACGTACCTGTGTCTACCTGATCGACGATCTGCCGGCGGAACTGGATGGCGAGCATCGCCGTCTGTTCTGCCAGCTGTTGGCAGGCCTCGAGTGCCAGGTCTTCGTGACCTGCGTCGAACCCGAAACATTGGATCGGGTATGGTTGCCGAACACTGATGTCAGGATGTTTCACGTGGAACACGGGCGACTGCACACGGAATGATTTCACGACGGAGAAGCCAATGAGCGAACAGGCTTACGACTCATCAAGCATCAAGGTCCTCAAGGGCCTGGATGCCGTACGCAAGCGCCCCGGCATGTATATCGGTGATACCGATGACGGCACGGGGCTGCATCATATGGTGTTCGAGCTGGTGGATAACTCCATCGACGAGGCGCTGGCCGGTCACTGTAGCGAAGTCCGGGTCGTTATCCATGCCGACGAGTCAGTTTCCGTCAGCGACAACGGTCGTGGTGTGCCGACCGAGATCCATGAAGAGGAAGGCGTCAGCGCAGCGGAAGTCATCATGACCGTGCTGCACGCAGGCGGTAAGTTCGATGACAACTCCTACAAGGTCTCCGGCGGTCTGCACGGTGTGGGTGTCTCGGTCGTCAACGCGCTATCCGAAGAGCTCAAACTGACCATCTGGCGTCAGGGCAATGTCCACGAGCAGATCTATCGCCATGGCGAGCCGCAGTCGCCGCTGGGCATCGTGGGCCAGACCGAGAAGACCGGTACCCTGGTGCGCTTCAAGCCTTCCCCGCTGACCTTTGCCAATATCGAATTCCACTACGAGATTCTGGCCAAGCGTCTGCGCGAGCTGTCCTTCCTGAACTCCGGTGTCGCCATCCGTCTGATTGACGAGCGCAGCGGCAAGGAAGAGCTGTTCCATTACGAAGGTGGCCTCAAGGCGTTTGTTGACCATATCAACACCAACAAGGCGCCCTTGAATCCGGTGTTTCATTTCGAGATGGAGCGCGAGGATGGCATTGCCGTCGAAGTGGCGATGCAGTGGAATGAAGGCTTCGCCGAGAATATCTTCTGCTACACCAACAATATTCCTCAGCGCGATGGCGGGACTCACCTGGCCGGCTTCCGTGCGGCACTGACGCGTACGCTCAATAGCTATATTGAGGCGGAAGGTCTGCTCAAGAAATCCAAGGTCGGTACGACCGGGGATGATGCCCGTGAAGGTCTGACCGCGATCATCTCGGTCAAGGTACCGGACCCGAAGTTCTCCTCGCAGACCAAGGACAAGCTGGTATCGTCCGAGGTCAAGACAGCCGTCGAGCAGGAAATGGGCCGTCTGTTCTCCGAGTATCTGATCGAGAAGCCCAACGAAGCCAAGGGCATCGTCAACAAGATGCTGGATGCGGCGCGGGCGCGTGAAGCCGCACGCAAGGCGCGTGATATGACGCGTCGCAAGGGCGCCCTGGATATCGCAGGTCTGCCGGGCAAGCTGGCTGACTGTCAGGAGAAGGACCCGAGTCTCTCTGAACTGTACCTGGTCGAGGGTGATTCCGCTGGTGGCTCCGCCAAGCAGGGGCGTGATCGTCGTACCCAGGCGATCCTGCCGCTGAAGGGCAAGATCCTCAACGTCGAGAAGGCGCGCTTCGACAAGATGCTGTCGTCTGCCGAGGTTGGCACGCTGATCACCGCGCTGGGTTGCGGTATCGGTCGTGAAGAGTTCAATCCCGACAAGCTGCGCTATCACTCCGTCATCATCATGACGGATGCCGACGTCGATGGTTCGCACATCCGTACGTTGTTGCTGACCTTCTTCTTCCGTCAGATGCCGGAGCTGATCGAGCGCGGTCATATCTTCATTGCCCAGCCGCCGCTCTACAAAATCAAGCGTGGCAAGCATGAGCAGTATCTGAAGGACGAGCAGGCGCTGCAGGACTATCTGACCGCTACGGCGTTGGACGGCGGCAAGCTGCATGTCAACGCCGATGCCCCGGGCATCGCCGGCGCTCAGCTGGAAGCACTGGTCAACCAGTATCGTGGCGTGATGAAGCGCATCGATCGTCTGGCGCGTGTCTATCCGTCTGCCGTGCTGCGCAAGATCGTGCACGCTCCGCATCTGGATGAGGCCGCTCTCGCGGACCAGTCTCAGGTGCAAGGCTGGATCGACGGTCTCCAGAAGGAAATGGATGACCTGATTGCCTATGAGGGCGGCCCGCACTACAGCTTCACTCTCAGCCACGACGGCGAGCGCAATCTCTATCTGCCGGCGGTGACGCTGACGGCACATGGTGTCAGCAGCGATTACCTGTGGGATGTCGACTTCTTCAAGTCCGCCGACTACCGCGAGATGAGTGAGCTGGGCAACATGCTGGAAGGCCTGCTGGAAGCTGGCAGCTACGTCTCGCGCGGTGAGCGCAAGAAGGAAGTCGTCACCTTCTACGAAGCCCTCGACTGGCTGATGAAGGAAGCGGCACGTGGCTTCAGCATCCAGCGCTACAAGGGGCTGGGCGAGATGAACCCGGATCAGTTGTGGGAAACCACCATGGATCCGGAGTCCCGTCGCATGCTGCGTGTGACCGTCGAGGATGCGATCGGTGCCGATCAGATGTTCAACACCTTGATGGGTGATGAAGTCGAACCGCGCCGTGACTTCATCGAGCGCTTCGCGCTGGTGGCCAACCTCGACGTCTGATGGCGTTGAGCTAGCGCTTGGCGGATGTCTTGCCAAGCCGGGCTAGAAAAACGGCCCCTGATCTTCGATCAGGGGCTGTTTTTGCATGTGCGTGTTGCCGCAGTCTAGGGCAAGGACAACAGCGAGGGGCTCGGCTCGGTCACGACCGTGGGGGCCGCCTCAGCCGGGCGTGCCGTCCTGATCGGTGCGTTGCTCGGCCAGCCAGGCGGTGATTCGCTCTGCCGTGGTGGAGGACGTCGCAAGCCCCAGGTGATCGATTGTCTCGAGGACTTCCACCTGCGCCGCGGGGTGGTGGGGTTGCAGACATTGAGCAAGTCGCTCGGCATGAAACGCCTCGTCATGCTCGCCGATCAGCGCCAGCACTGGCAGCTGATGATGGGCGAGCGCCTTGAGGTCACTTTGATAGTCGCGAGGATTGAGGCCCGTCATCAAGCGCCACGAGTAGGCGTCGGTGGTATGTGCATCGCGGTACTCTGGCGGGATATTGAAGCCAAGGACCTCAATATGATCCAGGCGATGGATGCCGAGCCGATTCAGCAGTGCGCAGGCCAGCATCCGCGCGATGCGTGGCTGTGCCCAGCGTGAATCACGTCGCATGTTGGGCGCGAGATGATGCAGGTACGGTGCCAGCAGTATGACGCCGTGCAGCGGAATATTGGCACGCTGGCGCTGACAGACAGCGGCCGAGAAGCGCAGTGCCAGGCCGCCTCCGGCAGAGTGGCCAGCGACAATGACTCTGGCATCGGCTGGTAGCTCGAGCGACAGGATCAGGTCCTCGAGGTCTTCCTCGAGCTGGAGCAGGTGGTCGATGTCGCCACGTCGCTGCGGGGCTGGGCCGTGGCCGCGCAAGTCCGGCGTATGCACATGATGACCAGCCTCAGCCAGGCGCGTTGCCAGCGATGCGAGATAACGGCTGTCAGCGCTGGAGCCATGCAGCAGGATTAGGTGTGAGCGGCTCCCTGACATGCCTGCTGCGGGATAATGGCGACAGCCCAGGCTGCTGTCATCGCGGCAGCGGTAGGGGACGAGTTCATTCGGCGCTGACCACGCTTCCTTGTCTGCCAGGAAGGTCGTGAAATCAAAGGCATGGCTGCTGGAATCTGGCATTGGCTACACTCGCTCGGATGTCACGTCATGAAAAAAGCCCGCTATCTGATCCGGTCAGATAGCGGGCTTTTTCGTTCAAGTGCTCGGCGCACTCGACAGGCTGATCAAGCCCCGTGCCTCAAGGCTCGATGTCTCAAGGCTTGCTGCCTCAAGGCTTAGTGCGCCTGATTGAGGAAGCCTTCATCCAGCTTCAGCTCGTCATTGCGGTTGACGCCGATATCGCGGGACAGGATGTTGCTGGCGATCTGCTTGGCTTCTTCCAGAGAGTGCATCTGTGCGGTGCCGCACTGATAGACGTTGAGCTCCGGAATCTCTTCCTGACGCGCCACGTTGAGCACGTCCTGCATGGCAGCAGACCAGGCAGCGGCAACGCGAGCTTCTTCCGGTTCACCGATCAGGCTCATGTAGAAGCCGGTACGGCAACCCATCGGTGAGATATCGATGATCTCGACGTCATCACCGTTGAGGTGCTCGCGCATGAAGCCGGCGAACAGGTGCTCGAGGGTGTGAATGCCTTTCTCGGAGAGAATCTCTTCATTCGGCACGCAGAAGCGCAGGTCGAAGACGGTGATGTTGTCGCCTTTCGGGGTGCCCATCTTCTTGGCCACGCGCACGGCAGGCGCCTTCATGATGGTGTGATCGACAGTGAAGCTATCCAGCAGTGGCATGTGAAGCCTCCAGCATGAGGAAGTGAGACAGGCAGGCAGTCGCCCGCCCGGATTCATGTCTGAAGGGTAGCATATCGCCGCTACTGATTAGAGAGGCAAGCGCGCCGTGCGCAGGGTTATCGCAGGGCCGGCGCGCCTCACAGATAGCTTTCGGCAGCGGCTTCACAGCTGACGCAGCGGCGCTGGGACTTTCCCGGCTCACCATCCGACATGGGGTGATTGAGCTCACCATCGAGCAGGCGGTTGGTGAAGTCGGCCAGGTTGGCCACTACCAGCACGTCCTTGAGCCCCTCGCCATCTGCCAGCGTCTTCTGGCCCTTGCCGGTCATCACCAGCGCGGCGCGACAGCCGGCCTTCTGGCCCGCGATGAGGTCACGCAGGCTGTCGCCCAGCATCCAGGCACCTTCGAAGTCGGGAATCTGCAGGGCATCCTGGATCTGGTGGAGCAGACCGGGTTCCGGCTTGCGGCAATCGCAGCCGTCGTCCGGGCCATGCGGGCAGTAGGCAATGTGAGCGATATCGCCACCGGCTTCCTTCACCAGCTGCATCATCTTGGTGTGCATCTGGTCGAGTTCGCGGTGGCCGAAATGGCCACGGGCGATTCCGGACTGATTGGTCGCCACGGCCACGGTATAGCCAGCGCGGGTCAGACGGGCAATGGCCTGGATGGAAGTGGGGTATTCGATCCACTCCTCGGCGTTCTTGACGAAGGCATCGGAGTCTTCATTGATGACACCATCACGGTCGAGCACGATCAGTTTTTGCATGGTCAACTCTTCACTTCAGGGCAGTCAGGGGCGTCAGCCGGGCTGCTTGTCAGGGGTCGCCGCTTTGCCTGGAAAATTGTGAGCCGAGTCACAAGATGACGCTCGCACGTGGGGATGGGCAAATGGCGCCGAGTGGTCGAAGTGCGTGGTGCGACAGGCTGCCGCGCTTTTCGAACACTGTTTCTATACTGGAATACTAGTGCGACCTAGGTAGGGGATCAAGGCAGAAATTGTGACATCGCTGCCGTGTTGCGTGAAATCCTGTCACGCAACACGGCATTTCGGGACCCCGGATGCAAAAGAACCCCGCCGTGGCGGGGTTCTTTTGCAGAGACTGCGCGTTACCGATGTCAGGGACAGCGTGGATCGGCAGTTCTTATTGGGTCAGCAGACTGATGTCGGCCACACCCATGAACAGGCCTTGCAGACTGGCCAGCATCGCCAGACGATTGGCGCGCACGGCGGCATCGTCGGCGTTGACCATCACCTGATCGAAGAAGGCATCGACCGGCTCGCGCAGGCTGGCCAGTGCATCGAGGGCCTCCTGGTAGCGCGCCGCGGCGAACAGCGGTGCCACTTCCGCGCCACGTGCCGTCAGGGCCTCTGCCAGTGCCTGCTCGGCCGGCTCGCTCAACAGGCTCGCATCCACCTCGGTGCGACCATCGTGCTCGGCCTTGGCGAGGATGTTGGAGACGCGCTTGTTGGCTGCAGCCAGAGCAGCGGCCTCCGGGCGTTCGCCGAAGGCGTGCACGGCACGCAGACGACGCGCGAAGTCCAGCGGATTGCTGATCTTCAGGGTACGCACGGCCAGGTACAGTTCGGCACCCATGCCTTCATCGCTGGCCCAGGCGCGGAAGCGATCGAGCATGTACTCGAGCACGTCCTCGACCAGTCCTTCGGCCTTGGGCAGATCACGATGCTGCTTGGCGCTGACGGTCAGCAGCTCGCGCAGGTCGAGGTCCAGCTCACCCTTGATCAGGATGTTGAGCACCCCGATGGTGGCGCGACGCAGTGCGAACGGGTCCTTGGCGCCGGTCGGACGCTGACCGATGCCGAAGATGCCGGTCAGGGTGTCGAGACGGTCGGCCAGGGCAATCGCCATGCCGGCCTTGGTCGTGGGGATCGCATCGCCGGCGAAGCGCGGCAGATACTGTTCTTCCAGCGCGAGAGCGACGGTGGCATCTTCGCCATCGTGACGGGCGTAGTAGTGGCCCATGATGCCCTGCAGTTCCGGGAACTCCAGCACCATCTCGGTGACCAGGTCGGTCTTGGCCAGCTGTGCGGCACGTGCGGCGTGGTCGACATCGGCACCGATGCGTTCCGCGATGTGGCGTGCCACGGCTTCGCTGCGACGGGCCTTCTCGGCCATGCTGCCCAGCTTCTGCTGGAAGACGACGCTCTCGAGCTTCTCGCGACGCGATTCCAGCGTGCTGCGCAGGTCGGTCTCGTAGAAGAAGGCGGCATCGCCCAGACGCGGACGAATCACCTTCTCGTTACCGGAGATGACCTGTTGTGGGTCCTTGCTCTCGATATTGGAGACGGTGATGAAGGCCGGCTTGAGCTTGCCGTCGTTGTCCAGCAGGTGGAAGTACTTCTGGTTGGCCTTCATGGAGGAGATCAGACACTCCGCCGGCACTTCCAGGAAGCGCTCGTCGAAGGTGCCTGTCAGTGCCACCGGCCATTCCACGAGGCCGTTGACCTCGTTGAGCAGGGCTTCCTCGATGACGGCGTTGGCACCATAGACTTCCGCCTCGGCCTGGACCTGTTCGCGGATACGCTCACGGCGCACCTCACGGTTGGCCAGCACGCGGGCATCTTCCAGCGCGTCGAGATAGTCCTCGGCGTGCGCCAGCGTGATGGCCTGCGGCGCATGGAAGCGGTGGCCGAAGGTGGTGCGACCGGAGTCGAGGCCGAGCACGCTGGCCTCGATCACTTCGCTGCCGTAGAGCGCGACCAGCCAATGCACCGGACGCGAGAACTCGATGCGTGAGGCACCCCAGCGCATGTTCTTCGGCACCGGCAGGCGAGCCACGACCTGCTCCAGCATGGCCGGCAGCAGGGCGGAGAGATGCTCGCCCGGCTGGGTGTGACGATAGCCGAGCCAGGTGCCCTTGTCGGTTTCCAGCTCGATCAGATCACTGACTTCGACACCGCAGGAGCGGGCGAAGCCCTGCACCGCACGGGTCGGTTCGCCATCCTTGAAGGCGGCGGCCTTGGCCGGCCCGCGCTTCTCGATCTCGCGATCCGGCTGGCGCTCGGCCAGGGATTCGATCATCACCGCCAGACGACGCGGTGTGGCGTAGGCACGTACCTGACCGAAGGCGACTTCGGCGTCGCGCAGGCCATCGGCGAGGCCGTTGGCGAGGCTGTCAGCGAGTGCGTCGATGGCGCCCGGCGGCAGTTCTTCGCAGCCCAGTTCGATCAGCAGGGTATTCACGGAGGCCATGCTTACGCGTCTCCCTCGGTAGTGGTGTCATCGGCGGCGAGCAGCTCATCACGCAGCGCTTGCGGGGCCAGCGGGAAGCCGGCGGCCTTGCGCGAATCGTAATAGGCGTGGGCCACATCACGGGCGAGAGTGCGCACGCGCAGGATGTAGCGCTGACGCTCGGTGACGGAGATGGCGTGACGCGCATCCAGCAGGTTGAAGGTATGTGATGCCTTCAGTACCTGCTCGTAGGCCGGCAGCGGCAGGTTGGCGGTCAGCAGCTTCTGGCACTCGCTCTCGCAGTGATCGAAGGCAGCGAACAGCTCCGGCACGGCAGCGTGCTCGAAGTTGTAGGCCGATTGCTCCTTCTCGTTCTGCAGGAAGACGTCGCCATAGGTCACGACGGAGCCGTCCGGCGCGGTGGTCCAGATCAGGTCGTAGACGCTGTCCACGTCCTGCAGGTACATCGCGATGCGCTCGAGGCCGTAGGTCAGCTCGCCGGTGACCGGGAAGCATTCGATGCCGCCTGCCTGCTGGAAGTAGGTGAACTGGGTCACTTCCATGCCGTTGAGCCACATTTCCCAGCCGAGGCCCCAGGCGCCCAGCGTCGGAGATTCCCAGTTGTCCTCGACGAAACGGATGTCGTGGACCAGCGGGTCGATGCCCAGACGCTCCAGCGAGCCCAGATAGAGCTCCTGCAGGTTGGCCGGTGACGGCTTCATCACCACCTGGAACTGATAATAGTGCTGCAGGCGATTGGGGTTTTCGCCGTAGCGGCCGTCGGTGGGACGGCGGGAAGGCTGCACGTAGGCAGCGTTCCAGGTTTCAGGACCGATGGAGCGCAGGAAGGTCGCCGGGTGGAAAGTCCCCGCGCCAACCTCCATATCCAATGGTTGCAGGATGATGCAACCCTGTTCGGCCCAGTATTGCTGCAGGGCCAGAATCAGGCCCTGGAAGGTTTTCACGTCTGGCTGTGTCATTGGTGAAGCCCGTTGGCCCATGAATTCGAGAACTGCCGAGTATACAATCCCCGCTTATCGGGTTATAGGCCGCAGACGAAACCGAGTGCGTGCCATTTCCAAATTCTGATGTGTCGCGTTACTGAACGCGCGCGTTGCCTACAAGCCTCTAGAGGCTCTGGGAGCTCAAATGATCGTCGTTACCGGAGGCGCCGGCTTCATCGGTGCCAATATCGTCAAGGCACTCAATGACCGCGGCCGTACCGATATCCTGGTGGTGGATGACCTGAGTGACGGCACCAAGTTCGTCAATCTGGCGGACCTGACCATCGCCGATTACCTCGACAAGGACGACTTCCTGATTCGCGTCCAGTCGAGCCTGATGGGCGAGTATGCCGAGTTGCCGAAGATCGAGGCGATCTTCCACGAAGGCGCCTGCTCGGACACCACCGAGTGGGACGGCCAGTTCATGCTCGAGAACAACTTCGAGTACTCCAAGGTGCTGCTCAACTTCTGCGAAGCGAACCAGATTCCCTTCCTCTACGCGAGCTCCGCGGCGACCTACGGCGACAGCCAGGTCTTCAAGGAAACGCCGGAGTTCGAAGGTCCGCTCAACGTCTACGGCTACTCCAAGCTGCTGTTCGATCAGCACGTGCGCCAGCGCTGGGACAGCCTGACCACCCAGGTCGTCGGCTTCCGCTATTTCAATGTCTACGGCCCGCGTGAGCAGCACAAGGGCAAGATGGCCAGCGTAGCCTATCACCATCACACCCAGGTGAAGGCGGGCGAGAACCCCAAGCTGTTCGGCGCCTACGATGGCTACGATGCCGGCATGCAGAGCCGTGACTTCGTCTATGTCGGTGATGTGGTCGACGTGAACCTGTGGTTCCTCGATCACCCGGAAGCCTCCGGCATCTTCAATCTGGGTACCGGTCGCGCCGAGCCGTTCAAGGCGATCGCCGAGACCGTCATCGAGTACTACGAGAAGGGCGAGATCGAGTACATCGACTTCCCGGAAAACCTCAAGGGTCGCTACCAGAGCTTCACGCGTGCCGATATCGGCAAGCTGCGCAAGGCCGGCTGCAACGTCGAATTCAAGACCGTTGCCCAGGGCACGCGCGCCTATCTCGAATGGCTGAATCGCTGAGTCCGAGCACGTGTGGACTGAGCGCGTGCGGACTGAGCGTGTGTGGATTGAGGGTGAGCGCCTGCCTCGCAAGGGCGATGGGGCAGGGCAAGCGCACCCGCAAGGAGGATTGGCCGTGAAGAGGAGCAAGGCATGAGTGAGCGCATTCTGGTGGTCGGGCCCAGCTGGGTCGGCGACATGGTGATGGCGCAGAGCCTGTTCATGACGCTGAAGCAGCGCTCGCCCGGCTGCCGGATCAGTGTGCTGGCGCCCGCCTGGTCGCAGCCGATCATCGAGCGCATGCCCGAGGTCGAGGAGGCACTGGCGTTGCCGGCGGGGCATGGTGACTTCGCCCTTAAGGCGCGCTGGCAGCTCGGGCGTTCGCTGCGTGGGCGCTTCGACCGCGCCATCGTGTTGCCGCGCTCGTGGAAGGCAGCGCTGGTGCCGTTCTTCGCGCGCATTCCGGTGCGCGTCGGCTTCACCGGTGAGCAGCGCTACGGCCTGCTCACCGAGTGCCGCAAGCTCGACAAGTCGGTGCTCGATCAGACCGTCAAGCGCTTCACGTCGCTGGGCCTGCCCGTTGAGGAGGCCAATCCGCCGGCGGGCATCCCGGAGCCCGCTCTGGTCACTGACAGCGCCAATCAGCTGCGCTTGCGCGGCGAGTTGGGACTGGTGGCGCCGCCGGCACCCATCATCGGCATGATGCCCGGGGCGGAATATGGCCCGGCCAAGCAGTGGCCGCTGGCGCACTTTCGCGCGCTTGCCGAGTCATTGACTCGCCAGGGGGCCGAGGTGCGCATCTTCGGTGGCCCCAAGGATGTCGCGGCGGGGGAGGAGATCGCCCAGGGGCTTGCGGGCGTTCACAACCTGTGTGGCAAGACGCGGCTGGCGGATGCGGTGGACCTGATCGCCGAGTGTCGGGAAGTGGTCAGCAATGACTCCGGCCTGATGCATGTCGCGGCCGCGGTAGGGGCCCGTATCCAGGGTATCTACGGTTCCTCGTCGCCGCATTACACGCCGCCGCTGACGGCCAATCGCGAGATCCACTGGCTGGCGCTGGAGTGTTCACCCTGCTTCAAGCGCGTCTGCCCGCTGGGGCATACCAATTGCCTGAACCATATTGCTCCCGAGCGACTGTTGACGGCGATCTCGCTGGATGAGGATGCGCGGTGAACCTGCCGAGAAACCGTACGACGGATGATCTGATCCACCCGCGCATGCGCGGGGCCATGCAGCGTGCTCAGCGGATCGAGGCGCTGCGTGCCTGGTGCGAGCACCACCTGATACTGCCGTTCAGTCGTTGCTGGTTGATGCGCTGGAAGCGCCAGCGTGCACGCCATCAGTCCCTTGAGCGCCGTGGCCTGCCGCGTCATGCGCTGGAAGACGTGATGGGGCAGGAGGCGTTGACGGTCTGGGTCAATCCGCGTGAGCTGGTGCGCGACGTCAACTTCGGGCGTGACAAGCGCAACCGGCCTTCCTCCAACGCCTTCATCTGGGATGGCGACTGGGACCTGCGGCGCGGTGCCTTCCGTTTCGGTTCACGCTCGCGTCTGATGCGGGACCTGATCGAGCATGGCGATGACCTGACGGTGACGGAGCGCTATCAGCACTTGAAGGCCTTGCTGGAGGCGGGCAAGCCGTGGGCGTCTCCGCGTGATGGGCTGTTGATGGACAGTGAGGAGCAGATTCTCGGCTATCTGCGCTGTTATCGCGGTTATCTGCAGGACATGGCCAGCAATGGCTTTCGTCAGGGGGTCACCAAGGACGAGATGGGTGTCGCGGTGACGCGTGAGGGTCGCCTGCTCAAGATCAACCGTGGCCTGCATCGTCTGGCCATGGCGCAACAGGTCGGTGTGCCCAGCGTGCCCGTCGTCATCAAGGCGGTACATCGTGAGTTCTGGGACAGAGTGACCGCTGGTGCCGAAGGCGGTGAGGCCCTGCAGCGGCTGCAGGCTGCGCTGCGTGAGTGTCGACCCGAAAGCGAACCAGGTCCGCTGGATCCCAAGACATATCCCGTATTGGGTGTGGATGAAGGTTGGCCGGATCTGCGCGGCCTGGAGGACGGTGATTCGCGCGCCTGAGTTGCTGACCTGCTGTTTGGAAAAACGAAAAAAGCCCTGTTTCATTGTGATGTTTCACATGAAACAGGGCTTTTTTATTCTCTAGCCGGGCGATAGGTACTTGGATGATAGGTGCCTGGACGATAGGTGCTTGTGGGCCAGCTGTCTGAGATGAAAAGTGGTCTAGCGTGCCAGCCGCTGATAAAGCCCCAGATAGGCCTCGCCCATGGCGCTGGGAGTGAAGCGTGCCAGATGCCTCCGTGCCCCCGCGACCAGCCGCTCCCGACGTGGTGCATCAGCGACGAGTGCCACGATGGCGGCAGCCAGTGCCTGGGCATCGCCGGTGGGTACCAGCACGCCGGTGCTGTCGTCATGCACGATATCGGGGATGCCATCCACATCGCTTGCGATGATCGGTACGCCGTGATCCATCACGTCGAGCAGAATCGAGCCGAGACCCTCGTTGCGTGACGGAAAGGCGAACAGATCGAAGGCTTCCAGATAGTCGCCGACATTGGTGTGGAAGCCTTCCCAGACCAGATTGTCGAGATCGCCACTTTCCGCCTTGAAGGCCGCCTCGTCCTCACCAGCGCCCAGGCAGACGAACAGCAGCTGCGGGTGGCTGTCGCGCAGCCTGCGGGCCGCCTCGATCAGCACTCGCTGGCCCTTGTGGCGGTCCACCAGGGCGCCGACATGCCCGATGACAACACGATCCCCTGCGGGCGTATTGCCGAAATGCTGGCGTAGCTCGGCCACGGCCTGCTTGTCGCTGGGCAGATGGGCGAGGGTGCTGGGAATCAACGCCGTCTCGCCCCATTGGCGCTCCCGCAGGTGAGATTCGATCACCGACGAAATCGCCACCCGGCAGGCGGCCGCGCGATAGGTCAGGCGATTGAACGGCTTGTCCTTCACCGGCTGGGGCACCCGGCGTGTCAGCAGGTAGGGCGTGCCGGTGAGGCGCTGATGCAGCCATGCCCAGTGCACGGCCTTGGCTTCGTGAGCATGCACGATATCGGCGCGGGGCTGGCCGAGATGGCCCTTGAAGCGTCCGCTGATCTCGATCACGTCCACCGTGACGGCAAGCTCAAGCGCCGCCAGTTCGCTGATCAAGGGCGAGCCCCGCAGGCACACCAGTGACTGGCGGATCGGCGCGCCGGCTTCGCCGTTCTCCCCCGGGCTTGCGCGTCGCGCCAGGTCCGCGATCAGGTTGAGCGTCTGGCGCTCACCGCCGCGAAAGCCGCGTGCCAGATTGACATGGCGTACGTGAAGCGGGCGCGTCACACCTCGCGCGGCAGTCGGCTCACAGCTAGAGGTCATGGTCACCATACCTTGTTGAAATCTTCGGCCTCACGCACCTTGGCGTCGCGCTGGAATTCCAGCAGCTTGGCGTATTTCAGGTAGGCATTGACGCTGGCCGACAGCGCCACCGAGAAGCCATCGACGCCATCGCGGAAGCCGGCCTGGAAGACGAACTTGCGCATGAAGGCATTGCTGGCATGCAGGAAGGGAGTGAAGGCGTTGGCGCGTTTTCCCTTCTGATACATGATCTTGGCGGCGCGGTTCGAGAAACGGCCACTGGCCTTGACGAACAGTTCACCGAGATTGGCGAAGCTGTAATGCTCGAGATCGGCGTCCAGCTCGCAGGGATGGTTGGCCTGCACCGAGCTGTGCTGACGCGAATCGCGGAAGGCGAGTTTCTCGCGGTCATACAGGCGCAGGCAGTAATCGGGATACCAGCCGGCATGCCTCACCCAGCGCGAGCCGATGAAGTTGCGACGGCGTAGCGCGAAGCCATCATGGGGCGTGCTGTCGAGTGCCAGTTCCCGGATGGCGCTGACGGCACCGTCGGTCAGGCGCTCATCGGCATCCAGAGACAGCACCCAGCGGTGGCTGGCATGGCTCGGCCCGACATTCTTCTGCGGCCCGTCGCCCAGGTAGGGTTGATCGATCACCACGGCGCCCATGTTGCGCGCCAGCTCGCAGGTGGCATCGGTGGAGCCGGAATCGACCACGATCAGCTCATCGCAGACCTGGGCCAGCGAGCGCAGGCAGTCCTCGATGTTGTGGGCTTCATTGAGGGTGATGACACAGCCGGTGATGGGTACGGCGGTGTGTAGCTTGCCATCAGAAGAATGGGCGGCCGGGGCCTCGTCGCTCGTATTCATGACGGTCTCTGTCATAAGGGCGCCTGCAGCACGACGGGGTGTGGCAGGCGCCGATGGGACTCAGTGGCAGGCTCGCCTGGGCGATGCGTCTGCCGACGATTCATGTCGCTATCGTACACTGCATGGTCGCCGATGCCTTGCCGGGCGGTATTCTGAAGTGCCATTCGGGAAGCGCCATGCGTGAAGGATCAGTCTTGGTCGGCTCAAGCTTGATAGGCGCTGCGGATGCGGGCCAGGCACGCCGCATGATGTGTCGGGGTGAA